>JASLFS010000019.1 GCA_030150505.1 Vitreoscilla sp.
TAGAGCGTCTGCCTTACAAGCAGAATGTCGGCGGTTCGACTCCGTCATCACCCACCAGTTTTAGCGGTGGTAGCTCAGTTGGTTAGAGTATCGGCCTGTCACGCCGAGGGTCGCGGGTTCGAGTCCCGTCCGCCGCGCCAAATAAAAAAACCTTTTAACTTGATGTTAAAAGGTTTTTTTATTATCTAAATCCCCTGCCCATCAAAAAATCTTCCCTCATGACAGAGTAACTTGCTAAATACAGCAATTTTCAGTAGCCTCTTATATCAATTAATTGATAGAGACAAATCATGTACATCGTTTTATCTCCAGCCAAAAACCTAGATGAAAAAAGCATCCCCCCTACTACACAATACACACAAGCAACTTTATTAGATGACAGCAACCTGCTAATGAATGAGCTTCGACTACTTGCTCCACATGAGTTAGCCAGCTTAATGAAAGTATCGGATAAAATTGCCCAGCTCAATTACACACGCAATCAAACTTGGCAAACCCCATTTACACCAGAAAATGCAAAACAGGCCATCTTTTTGTTTAAAGGCGATGTTTATGAAGGCATCAACGCCTACCAGCTGAATGATAAATCCATCAACTACCTGCAAGAACACGTTGGTTTATTATCAGGTTTATATGGCTTATTAAAACCTTTAGATTTAATCCAAGCTTATCGCCTAGAAATGGGAACTCCTTTTACCAACCAAAAAGGCAAAAATCTCTATGAGTTTTGGGGAGACAAAATTACCAACTTACTGAATCAACGACTAGAAGAAGCCAGTTCAAAAACACTGGTTAACCTTGCCTCTCAAGAATACTTTAAATCAGTTAATGCCAAGAAATTAGCCATTCCAATGGTTACCCCGATTTTTAAAGATGAGAAAAATGGCCAATATAAAATAATCAGTTTTTATGCAAAACGAGCACGAGGCTTGATGACCCATTTTGCTGCCATCAACCAAATAGAGCATGCTGAAGATTTAAAAGCCTTTAATCTAGAAGGCTACGCCTTTAATTCGGCAGCATCCAATGAAAAAGAATGGGTATTCCAACGCAGTGAGCAAAAATAAATATCAATATAAAACATTATCTTAAATAAAAAATAATATTTATTTTAAATTTAAGCTTGCTTTTGAACAACCTATTCGCTATTATACGCCCCTCAAGACAGGAAGCGTGGCAGAGTGGTTGAATGCAACGGTCTTGAAAACCGTCGAGGGTTAATAGCCCTCCGTGAGTTCGAATCTCACCGCTTCCGCCAAAATTAAAAAAAGCCTCTTTCGCAAGAAAGAGGCTTTTTTAATAGCACCTAACATTCACTTCAAATCTTGAAATTCAATAGCACCTTGCTTATTACCACCATATCCATTATTTTATTTTCCTAATAAAGAACATAGGCTATCTATTACCATGACCACCATAATGATTCTGATTAGCTTAATATTATTGCTAATTGGTTTACTAGGAACCATTTACCCAGCCCTACCAGGATTACCACTCATGTTTTTAGGTGCTTGGTTATTAGCTTACACTCAAGATTATCAAATTATTAACGGCTACTTCATTATTGCCTTTGCTTTATTGGCAATCATTGGCACCGCTCTGGATTTCGTTGCCAGCATGCTGGGGGCAAAATACACAGGAGCCAGCAAGCAAGCCATTTGGGGTAGCTTAATTGGCGGCATAATTGGGGCTTTTACAGGCATTATTGGTTTATTGTTAGGTCCATTACTAGGAGCAGCCATTGGCGAATGGATCGCCATCCAAGACCTTAAAAAAGCCGGTAAAGTCGGCATTGGTACTTTCATTGGCTTTATCATCGGCATGATAGCCAAATTAGGCTGTGCTCTAGCCATTATTATTTCTATTGCATCGCTATATATCTGGCATGTAATCATGTAAATAAAAAAAGCCGTCATTTCTCTGACGGCTTTTTAATACCAAACAATTTTAGATTATCCTAAATTTGCCACAACAACCAAAATAACGATAACTGCGATAATTGCCATCACCGCAATGCGCCATGAAGTAAAGCGTAAAACAGGCAAAGGATTTTCTAGTTGTTTATAACCAGTAATCATTGGCGTAATAAAATCTTTTTTCTTAATCACTTTATATGCAACAACAACAGCAATATGAAGCACGATTACAGCCAATAAATACCAGAAAAATTGAGTATGGATTGAACGCAACCAAACACCAGTCTCACTGCTGACTAAATCATTCAGATAACCATTGTGCAGAAAAGTATTTTCATCTGAGCTAAATAAACCGGTAACAACCTGCAAAGCCAAACCCAACATTAATGCAATGACCATTAATGCACCTAATGGATTATGTCCTGGCTGCTGATTCTCAGAAACCTGCCCTTTCATATATGCCTTTACAGCATGAGGACCACGGATAAAATGTGAGAATCTTGAGGTATCACTACCGAAGAAACCCCAAATCAAACGGAAAATTAACAAACCAAAAACCACTAAACCTGCTCGTAGATGCCAAACCAGCCAACTTCCTCCTTGATCAGCACTAAACCACATAAATGGCAATAAAATCACAAGTGACCAGTGAAAAATCCTAGTTGGTAAATCCCAAACCAAAATCTTATGCTTCATGTAAACTCCAATAAACATTATCCTAATTTTTATGCAAAATATTTTAGCATGATAAGAAAATAAATCTCCTACTATTCCAAATAATATTAACCTTTGTCTACATATCCACTACAAAATGCTTGCCAAGCCTGTGTTTTCATGATTAAAATCGATAAACATTTCAAATAAAAAAGAAATGAACTAAAAATCTTATAGGAGTGACATAGAACTGTAACAATATACAGCTATGATAGATAAGTTTTTAGTAAAACAACAATAAGAAAGGAAGGTAAAAATGCAACATCGTCGTCGTCAACATGTTTACCAAGCAGCAAAAAAGAATTTTCAATCGAATTCATCTCATCACAAAAGCAATCAAGAAGAGCCATCGGGCATTCGCTTTAGTGAACGTTAATCCCCCATTTAATGAAAACCGCTCATCATTTTGGAGCGGTTTTTTTACATCTAGAATTCCAATACCCAAAATATTCCACTAGACGAAACTGTTGTTTCAATAAATATTGACTTATTACTCCAAACGGTTTAGCTTATCGCAATAAAGTAAAGGTCAGATATCCACTATTTGACTTATCAATTAGGAGTTAAGGAGAAACATATGTCTACATGGAAAGAACGTCGTCAAGCTGCCACATCTCGTGGCATTGGTATCATGTGTGATTTCAATATTGAAAAAGCTAAAAATGCAGAAATCTGGGACACAGAAGGCAACCGATATATCGATTTTGCCGGTGGTATTGGTGTTCTTAACACAGGGCATTTGCATCCAAAAGTACAGAATGCAGTCGCTGAACAACTACAAAAATTCAGCCATTCTTGCTACCACGTTGTACCATACGAGCTTTATACTCAAGTAGCTGAAAAAATTAATCAGCGCGCTCCGATTGAGGGCGAAACAAAATCAATGTTTGTCACTACGGGCGCTGAAGCAGTTGAAAATGCAATTAAAATTGCCCGCATGCATACCCAACGCCGTGGCGTTATCGCCTTTCAGGGAGCCTTTCACGGTAGAACGAACTTCACATTAGGCTTAACAGGCAAAGTTCTGCCTTATAAATTTGGTTTTGGTCCATTTCCAGCAGAAGTATTGCACGCTCCTTACCCAAATGAATTACATGGCGTTAGTACTGAGGAAGCGCTAGCTGGATTAGAAAAAATATTTAAAGTAGACATTGCTCCAACTGAAGTAGCTGCCATTATTATTGAAGTGATTCAAGGCGAAGGTGGCTTTAACGTTACGCCATTTGACTTCCTAAAAGGCTTACGCAAAATTTGTGATGAGCACGGTATTGTTTTGATTTTTGATGAAGTGCAAAGTGGTTATGCGAGAACTGGCAAACTATTTGCAACAGAACATACTGGTGTTAGCCCTGATTTAATTACCATGGCTAAATCAATGGCTGGTGGCTTCCCTATTTCAGGAATTGTTGGCAAAGCAAATATTATGGATGCTCCAAACCCAGGAGGCTTGGGTGGAACATACGGCGGTAGCCCTATCGGTTTGGCAGCAACAAATGCTGTTATTGACGTCATTGAAGAAGAAAACCTATGTGAAAGAGCCAATGTATTAGGCGCAAAACTTACCGCTCATTTGGAAGATTTAAAAACAACTTTCCCACAAATTAAAGTTGTCCGTGGTTTAGGTTCAATGATTGCAGTTGAATTCATGAAACCAAACTCCAATGAGCCTGATGCCGAATTTGCCAGCAAAGCACAAAAATATGCTTTAGAAAATGGTTTAATTCTATTAACTTGCGGCATGTACTACAACGTTATGCGCTTTTTATTCCCATTGACCATTGAAGATAATGTCTTTAATGAATCATTGGAAATTCTGACAAAAGCCTTTAATCATGCAGCGCAATAACGCTGAATGAATTAAAATAACACCTCCAATAGAAGTTAATAATTAAATCAAGGATACCCACATGCAACTTAACGATCCTAGCTTGTTAAAAACAGACTGCTACATTGATGGTCAATGGCAAAAAGCGTTGAATAACGAAACCATTGCAGTAACCAACCCAGCAACAGGAGAAGTTGTCGCAAACGTGCCAAAAATGGGTACGAGTGAAGCGGAGCAAGCTGTTGCCGCTGCACACAAAGCACAAAAACCATGGGCAGCAAAATCAGCAAAAGAGCGCAGTATTATTTTGCGCCGTTGGTATGATTTAATCATGGAAAACCAAGAAGACTTGGGAAAAATTCTAACCTTAGAGCAAGGTAAGTCGCTATCAGAAGCAAAAGGTGAAATTGCTTATGGTGCATCTTATATTGAATGGTATGCAGAAGAAGGCAAACGCATTTACGGCGATACCATTCCAGGCCCAAGCGCAGACAAACGCGTACTGGTAACCAAGCAACCTATCGGTGTTTGCGCTGCCATTACGCCTTGGAACTTTCCTAACGCTATGATTACTCGCAAAGCGGCACCAGCTTTAGCTGCTGGCTGTACCTTTGTTGTCCGCCCTGCCTCACAAACGCCATTATCGGCATTTGCCATTGCTGAACTAGCTCATCGTGCAGGTATTCCTGCTGGTGTTTTCAGCGTATTAACAGGCAGCTCAACAGAAATCGGTAAAGTATTAACAGAAGATGACCGCGTTAAGAAATTCAGTTTCACGGGCTCAACAGAAGTGGGTAGAAAACTTATTGCACAATGTGCTAATACTGTGAAAAAAGTATCAATGGAACTTGGTGGCAATGCGCCATTTATTGTTTTTGATGATGCTGACGTAGATGCCGCTGTTGAAGGCGCCATGATTTGCAAATTCCGTAACTCTGGTCAAACGTGTGTTTGTGCCAATCGCTTGTATGTTCAAGCAGGGGTTTATGATGAGTTTGTGGCAAAATTTAAAGCTGCAACTGAAAAACTACACATTGGTAACGGCTTAGATTCTGGTGTTAACTTCGGCCCTGTGATTGATGAAAATGCCATTGCTAAAGTAAAAGAGCACATTGCTGACGCGTTAAGCAAAGATGGTGAAGTTGTTACTGGTGGGCAAGAACATGCTCTAGGTGGTCTATTCTTTGAACCAACCATCATCAAAAATGCATCACAGAACATGCAAGTTGCTAAAGATGAAACCTTTGGCCCGCTAGCACCTGTATTCAAATTTGAAACAGAAGAAGAAGTATTGGGTTATGCCAATGATACTGAGTTCGGCTTGGCTTCATACTTCTATACTCGTGATATTGGTCGAGTTATCCGTGTTTCTGAAGGTTTGGAATATGGCATGGTTGCTGTCAATACCGGTATTTTATCAAATGAAGCTGCACCATTTGGTGGCATTAAGCAATCTGGCTTAGGCCGTGAAGGTTCAAAATATGGCATTGAAGATTATGTGGAAATTAAATACACATTACTAGCATTCTAATTTTCAACTTCTCATTAAAAAAATCCTACGTTAACCGCGTAGGATTTTTTTTAACATTCCCAATATTAATTAATTTTCATCAAAATGACAAAATAATATTTATTATTCCAAACAAATATATTAAAATAATAGATAAAATACCCTAAATGATTAAGATTAAAGCATTTAAGAAAATAACCAAATACAATATAGCGCTTTTATGATGCTGATATGAACAATAGGCAGTATGCTTTAAAATCAAACTGGCACAGTAATATTCAGGTATGATACCAATCATACAAAGTTATATAGAATAATGGCAGTACCCATGTTAGAAACCGACCAAATAACAGCCCAAGCGCCTGAGCGTATTATTACTCAACAGAAAATATCCAATCAAGAAGAACAACTTGAACGAGCATTGCGTCCAAAATCGATTGCAGAATATGTTGGACAACCTAAAGCACGTGAGCAATTGAATATTTTCATTCAGGCAGCAGTCAATCGGCAAGAAGCATTAGACCATACTTTAATTTATGGTCCACCTGGATTAGGTAAAACCACCTTAGCGCATATTATTGCACGAGAATTAGGGGTTAATTTACGCCAAACATCGGGCCCAGTGTTAGAACGGGCTGGTGATTTAGCAGCATTGTTAACAAATTTAGAACCGCATGATGTTTTATTTATTGATGAAATCCACCGTTTAAACCCGGTAGTAGAGGAAATTTTATACCCTGCTCTGGAGGATTATCAATTAGATATTATGATTGGAGAAGGTCCAGCTGCCCGCTCAGTAAAAATTGACTTACCACCATTTACATTAATTGGTGCAACAACACGAGCTGGGATGTTAACGAATCCATTAAGAGATCGCTTTGGAATCGTTGCTAGATTGGAATTTTATAATCATCAAGATTTAAGCAAGATTGTCGCTCGCTCTGCTTTGTTATTAAATTTAACATTAAACGATGATGCGGCAATGGAAGTTGCTAAACGCAGCCGAGGCACGCCGAGAATTGCGAACCGTCTACTACGCCGTGTTCGTGACTATGCTGAAGTAAAAAATGCTGGCGATATTACAGTTGAAATCGCTAACTTGGCTTTACAAATGCTCGATGTGGATCACCAAGGTTTCGATATTATGGATAGAAAATTACTCGAAGCCATTTTGTATAAGTTTAGCGGTGGCCCTGTTGGCTTGGATAATGTTGCAGCGGCCATTGGCGAATCAACAGATACCATTGAAGATGTCATTGAGCCATATTTAATTCAGCAAGGTTTTTTACAAAGAACACCTCGTGGGCGCATGGCAACTGAAAACGCATATTTACACTTTGGATTACCATTTGAACAATCCAACATATAATTTTACAAAAATACCTATCCAAATGGCTTTGAGGGTTAAAATTTCGTAAATTGCCACCAAAGCTATAGTAGAATGGGCAAAATAACTCAATTTTTTAAAAGGAGTGTCTCATGAGTAGAGTCCTACTAGTTGATGACGATACTGTGCTAACTGAACTACTAAGTGATTATTTAACTGCCGAAGGTTTAAATGTCAGCACAGAAGTAGACGGACAAGCAGGATTTCAAGCTGCACTGACTGGCCAATACGATGTTGTGGTTTTAGATTCTATGATGCCAAAAATGAGTGGCTTAGATGCTCTAAAAGCCATTCGTGCACAGTCTAAAATCCCTGTTATTATGCTAACAGCTAAAGGGGATGATATTGACCGTATTATTGGTTTAGAAATGGGTGCTGATGATTATGTGCCAAAACCATGCACTCCTCGTGAATTACTAGCTCGCATTAATGCTATTTTGCGCCGTATGGAAAACAGCCAAAACAACACAACCACGCCTGATATTTTACAAGTTAGTGGTGTTTGTTTGATTCCAGCAAAACGCCAAGCGACATTAAATGACCAACCATTAGAACTAACCAGTACTGAGTTTAATTTACTGGAAGTATTAATTCGTTATGCTGGTCAAATCGTTAGCAAAGAAACGCTATCACTTGAAGCTTTAGATAGAAAACTAGCAAAATTTGACCGCAGTATTGATGTGCATATTTCTAGTATTCGTCAAAAGCTAGGTGATGCAAGTTTGATTCAAACTGTTCGTGGACTTGGTTACTTATTTGTTCGTAACTAATTTCAGCATAATCTAATTAGTTATTAAATCAGAGACGACCGAATATGAAGCGCTTATTTTACAAAATTTTCTTTATTTTTTGTTTAGTGATTATTTGCGCGATTTCGGTCGCTAGCTTTTCCTTTTGGATTGTTCAAACAACCGTTAATGAAGTAAAAGTTAAACAACAGCGCAATATTGAAAGTACTTTTTTATTCAATAGCGTCAATGCCTTTCGCAGCAAAGGTGAACGTGGCATTTTCGAAACTTTCGAAGAATGGCGCCATACTCCTGAACGAGATAATCTATTGGTTATCCGTGAAGATGACAATCAGGACATCTTTGAGCACCGAGTAAGCCCAAAAGAAATTCGCAAAGCACGTGAACATGCTAAAGAGAATCCAAATGATCCTTTGGTTCAATTGGCTTTTGATCGATTCGGTCAAGAATATCTTTTTTACATTAAAGACTGGGATTCTCCCGCTGTTATCAAACCAAGATTGCCACGAATTCCTGGCCTTCCATTAGCGCCTATTTGGCATGAATTAATTTTAATATCGCTTATTGTCATTGCTGGTTTGGTTTGTGCTTATATTCTAGCAAGCTACATTGCTAAACCAATTCGCATTTTACAAAATGGTTTTCATCAACTAGCTGAAGGCAATCTCGACACCCGCATTCGTCAACACATGGGCAAGAGAAAAGATGAATTAGTTGGCTTGGCAGATGATTTTGATGAAATGGCAGAGCAATTGCAGCTTTTAGTCGAAAAAGAACGGCATTTATTGCATCATGTATCACATGAAATGCGCTCTCCTTTGGCTAGAATACAGGCCATGATTAGCCTGATTCAACAGCAGCCACAAAAACAAGATCAATATATAGCAAGGCTTGAAAATGAGCTAAAACGCATGGATTTGCTGGTTGGGGAGCTATTAACGCTAGCCAGACTGGAAAGTGGCAATGCTAAAATTGAATACGATTTACTGCAATTCAATAATTTTATCCATAATTTAGTACAAGATTCAGGCACTTTAGCGGAACAAAATAATCAAATGCTGCAATTGGTGCCTTGTCCCGAAGATTGCACAATCCTAGCAAATGAAGATTATTTATATCGTGCATTTGATAATGTGATTCGCAATGCCATGAATTATAGCCCTGAAGGCAGCCTCATTAATATTCGCTGTTCAAGTACGAAAAGCATGTTAATTGTTGATGTGGAAGATAATGGCTCGGGCGTACAAGAAGAAGAAATTCCCAATTTATTCATTGCTTTCTTTAGAGCAAGCAGTGGAGACAACAAGCCTGGCACTGGGCTAGGTTTGGCTCTATCTCGACATATTATTGGTCAGCATAGCGGTAAAATATCAGCCTCAAATATTCAGCCACATGGCTTAAGAATTCGCTTTGAGCTGCCGCTAGTGACTAAACCTACTTTAAAGAAAGTAGAAAAGCAGCAACAAAAAGAAAATCAGGATAAATTATCCAAAGAAAACTAATATTTCTAAATATATTAAGTAAGCTTCAATACAAAAGGCTTCCTGAAAACCTTTCAGGAAGCCTTTAATTATGCTTAATTTCAAAATTAAGGCATTAACATACCACCATTCACATGAATGGTTTGCCCAGTCACATAACTACCTAAATCAGATGCCAAGAACAATACTGCATTGGCAATATCTTGTGCTTCACCTAATTTACCCAAAGCAATGTTTTTCGCTAAATCTAAACGTTGTTCTTCTGGTAACGCACGAGTCATATCTGTATCAATAAAACCAGGAGCAACACAGTTAACAGTGATACCACGGCTGCCTACTTCACGTGCCATTGATTTTGAAAAACCCATCAAGCCTGCTTTGGCTGCTGCATAATTCGCTTGTCCAGCATTACCCATCGTACCAATAATAGAAGTAATATTAATAATTCTACCCGAACGATTTTTCATCATGCCACGCAAAACTGCTTTACTACTACGGAAAACAGATTTCAAATTCACCTGCATGATGTCGTCCCATTCGTTTTCCTTCATGCGCATTAATAAATTGTCACGCGTAATGCCAGCATTGTTAACCAAGATATCTATCTTGCCAAACTCTTTTTCAACCGAGCTAATTAACTCTTCAATGCTATTTTCATCAGAAACATTTAATTGACGACCATGTCCATTCCATTGTTGCAAACGCTCGCCAATTTTAGCTGCTTGCTCATCGCTTGTTGCTGTACCAATAACAATTGCCCCAGCTTGAGCCAATGTATCAGCAATCGCAGCACCAATACCACGAGAAGCACCCGTTACCAAGGCAACTTTGCCAGCAAAATCCAAATTCATCATGATACTTCCCTCTTAAACCTGTTCTTGAACAAATGCTTCAATTTGCTCAATAGTCAATAATGGTACACAACTTGCTTCTTTATTAATGCGCTTAGCCAAACCAGCCAAAACCTTACCAGGTCCACACTCAGCTGCCTGCTTCACATCTTCTGCCACCAAAGCATTCACTGTTTCTGTCCAGCGAACAGGAGAATACAATTGTTTAACCAACGCATCAGCAATCGCTGATGGCTCTTGATGAGACAACACATCAACATTATGAATAACACGAATCGTCGGCTGTGCAATTTGCACATCTTGCAAAGCACTTGCTAATTTCTCTGCAGCACCTTTCATCAAACTACAGTGAGACGGAACCGATACAGGCAAAGGCAATGCGCGCTTAGCTCCAGCCTCTTTTGCTGCCACCATAGCACGCTCTACAGCCGCTTTTTGACCAGCAATGACCACTTGCCCTGGAGAGTTAAAATTAACAGCCTCAACCACACCGCCTTGCGCTGCAGATGCACACAAAGCAATCACATCTTCATCAGCCAAACCCAAAATAGCTGCCATTGCGCCCTCACCTTGAGGAACAGCTTCTTGCATCAATTGCGCACGTAATCTCACAAGCTTGACTGCATCGGCAAAATTCAAACTATTTGCTGCAACCAAAGCAGAATACTCGCCTAAGCTATGTCCAGCCATGACACTTGGTAAACTTCCGCCTAGCTCTTGATAAGCACGGTAAGTTGCAACACCAGCCGCCAACATCAATGGCTGCGTATTAATGGTTTCATTAATTACCGCTGCATCTTCACCAGTTTGCATTGCCCATAAATCTTGACCCAATGCATCCGAAGCTTCATCAAATGTTTTTTTCACAATATCTAAAGTTGCCAAGCCACTCATCATATTTAAACTTTGAGAACCTTGACCTGGGAAGTAAAAAGCAAAAGCCATGCAAAACCTCTTTCGTTTTGAAGCAAAATACAGCGTTTTAAGAACGCTGTGCTAAATCAATTAATACCATTTTGGTACGTACAACAGTTGTCCACAAACTGCCAACCACCAAAACCCATAAAATAATATAAAGTAAATACTGAGCCCATTGAATTGGCATAAAAGCAGCAGCAACAGTGCCAATCGTAACCAATGCCATGCGTTGTTGCTTGGCAAAAGGACCAAGAAATTTTTGTGGCAATCCACAAGAACCACCTAATACACGAATATAAGCTGTGGCCATAGCAAAAAGTGCCGCTAAATAACCCAATGACACTGCACCCCAATACTCAGACAACCCATAAGCTAAGCCAATAAAAATAACCGAATCGGCTATTCTGTCCGGTACTTCATTATAGACTTCTCCACCCGGGGTTTTCATTCCACCTTCAACAGCAACCATGCCGTCAAATAAATTGCACAGCAATCGACCCTGAATCATCACAGCAGCAAAAATTAGTGCTACAGATACCATCACAGGCTGACTAAAGCGAAATGAAAATCCCAAGCTCAATGCAGCAAGTGCTGCAAAAATAACACTACAAATAGAAATTGTATTAGGTTGAATCTTCCATTGAACCAGTCGACGCGCAATCACCTGAATTATGCGATTATTGCGTGTTTTAATTGGACGTCTATTTTCCACACTCATACAATTCCCATCAAAAAATAAATAATTAGTATTTCACTAAAACAGCACCCCAAGCGAAACCACCGCCAATGCCTTCTAACAACAACGTCTGACCTCGCTGAATGCGACCATCACGGACACCAGCATCTAAGGCCAAAGGAATCGAAGCAGCAGAAGTATTGCCATGGTCTTGCACCGTAACAATCACTTTATCCATGCTCAAACCCAAATGGCGCGCAGTGCTATCAATAATACGCAAATTAGCCTGATGTGGAACTACCCAGTCAATCTCTTCAGCACTTACATTGGCTTCTTCCATTACCGCCATGCCAACTTTAGTCAACGCTTTCACTGCAAATTTAAAGACGCCTTGACCATCCATTTGCACAAAGGGATACCCCTCTAACTGACCATTTCTAATTTGCGCTGGTGTTTGCAATAAATAAGAATAACGTCCATCCGCTTCCAATTTAGCATGCAAAACACCGGGCTCTTCGCTAGCACCCAGTACAACCGCACCAGCACCATCGCCAAACAACACGCAAGTTCGTCGATCATCCCAATTTACAATGCGGCTAAATGTCTCCGCACCAATAACAAGTGCCTTCTTAGCCAAACCTGTTTTAATATAAGCATCAGCAGTCACCAAAGCATACATAAAACCAGCGCACACAGCTTGTACATCAAATGCCGCACCTTGGTGAACACCTAATTTTTCTTGTACCAAGCATGCAGTACTAGGAAATTGCATATCAGGAGTTGCTGTCGCAACAATGATTAAATCAATCTCATCAACACTAACACCCGAAGATTCCAGTGCTTGTTGAGCCGCTTTTACAGCCAAATCACTGGTTAATTCATTTTCTGCAGCAATATGACGAGCTTTAATACCTGTTCTGGAGGTAATCCACTCATCAGAAGTATCCAGACGCTGACTTAAATCATCATTACTAACTCTTTCTTGCGGTAAATAGCTACCTGTTCCTAGAATTTTGGCATATTGCATATTCAATACCTTATAGAAAAGCGGTCATCAAGACCGCTTTTATCTTAACCACTTAAAACCAATTACCCGCTATGCCTTCTCTGCCTGCTGCTTGGCTTCTATTTCAGCCAATCTTTCCATTGCTTTACCAATACCTAACTCAAGCTTAGTTTGAATTTCGGCTTTCGCTTCATAATAAGCTTCTTGTAAAGCATAGTTAAAACCAATGGCATCAGTGCCACCATGACTTTTCACCACAATACCACGCAAGCCGAGAAAGATAGCACCATTAAATCGACGAGGATCAAAACGACGCTTAAAACTTTTCAAAACAGGTAAAGCCATCATTCCGCTAAATTTAGTCATCATTGATTTACTAAATTCTTCTTTGATGACACCCCCCATCATCTTCACTGCGCCTTCAATTGCTTTTAAAGTCACATTACCAACAAAACCATCTGCCACGATAACATCTACATCACCCGTGAAAATATCATCACCTTCAACATTACCGATAAAATTTAACGGCGTTTTAGCCAGAAGCTGATAAGCTTCTTTGATGGTTTCAGTTCCTTTAATATCTTCTTTACCCACATTTAAAATGCCAACTTTAGGCTCTTTTTTCTGTGGATACATCGCTTTTACTAAATAAGAACCCATAACGCCAAATTGCATTAACTGCTGTGGCGTACTATCAATATTTGCCCCCAAATCCAACACACAAGTTGCACCTTGAGTTTGATTTGGTAAAAATTTTGCAATCGCAGGGCGCTCAATACCAGGCAACGTTTTCAGTACAAAACGAGCCGTTGCCATCAACGCGCCAGTATTCCCAGCAGAAACGGCAGCTTGTGCCTTACCTTCTTTAACTTGGTTTACTGCAACACGCATTGAAGAATCTTTTTTATTTTTTAGCGCAGATTGAGGTTGCTCATCCATGCTAACCACTTCGCTAGCGTGCTGAATAGTTATTTGCGACATAGGCGCATTCACACTACTCAAAGCACTTTTAATTTGAACTTCATCGCCAACCATAATTAAATGGGCATCACGATGACGCTCTAAAAACGCCACAGCCGCAGGAATGGTAACCGACAAACCGATATCACCACCCATTGCATCAACAGCAATTGTAATCATTATTTCACTTCATAAAGATTCAGAAGCACATAGCTTAACATGAGCTGTTTTTATGGAACAAGTTAAAACTCGTCCACTTAAACTCATTTTGAGCATGATCACTAATCTTCGTGCCTCATTATATAAGAAAAAGAAAATAAATAGAATATTAACTCTATACAATCAATAAAAAAGACCAGTCAAAATGACTGGTCTTTTTTGTATTCAACTAAATTATTCGCCTTTAGCTTTTACCACTTTACGACCGCGGTACATGCCATTAGGAGAAATATGGTGACGCAAATGCGTTTCGCCAGTTGCTTGGTCAACAGCTACATTAGCTGCAGTTAAAGCATCGTGTGAACGGTGCATACCACGTTTAGATGGTGATTTTTTGTTTTGTTGAACTGCCATGAGGAGTACTCCATAAAAAATAAATAAGTTACTGGCTTTTTTTCAGCCCCGCCAATGCTGCAAACGGATTAGGCTTGTCACGATTAATGCGTGTAATCTCTTCATTATCGCAAACGTCATGCCTTGGCGAAAACGGTAGTGCCATAATCAATTGATCTTCCACCAAAGCCAAAACTGACAGCTCAGGCTCAATAACAATGCCATCCACATCAGGATCCGTTAGCATCGCCTCGTCAATACTTTCTTCATCTTTAAACAAAGTAATGCGCACTGCTTCTTCAACATCGAACGCAATAGGTTTCAGGCAACGTTGGCATTGTAATTGCAATTGTCCTTGAATAGACAAATTCAAATAACATCGCTCAAATTCATCAACACCACCTGTTAAAACAAAGTGAATTGGTGAATCTGTGCTAGCCAAATATTCGTGCGATCTAATGCGCTCATCTAGCTGATTTAAAGCAATTGTGTCATCAAGCTGCTCACGCGCTCGAGCAAAGGCAACTGGGTCAATCAAAATAGGGTTTAACATAAACGGAGTATGATATAATTTTTGCTGTAATTTTGTCAATTTATTCACTGAATTTTATGCATATACTACCAATCATTCTTGGCTCAAGCTCTACCTTTCGCCAACAACAACTGCAAAAACTCGGGATATTATTTGAAGTGGCTAAGCCAACTTTCGATGAAACACCCTATCCTAGTGAATCCGCACACGACACTGCACTACGCCTTGCTATTGGCAAAGCGCAATCTTTGGTCAATACTTATCCTCAACATTTGATTATTGGGGCAGACCAAGTTGCATTTTGTAACAACCAACAATTAGGCAAACCAATGAGTGTTGCAAAAGCACAGCAAATGCTCACCATGCTAAGCGGACAATGCATCGATTTTCACAGTGCTATCGTGCTGCTAAATAGTAGCAACGGAACTTTACACCAATATGTCGATACAACTCAAGTAAAAATGAGAACCTTGAGCCAAAAACAAATTAACCGGTATTTAGAACAAGAACCCGATGCTATTTATTGTGCTGGCGCAGCCAAAAGTGAAGGTTTAGGTGCATGCTTAATTGAATCTATTCACAGCACTGACCCCAATGCATTAATCGGCTTACCCATTTTTTCTTTGATTAATTTCTTAGAACTAGAAGGAATCAGCATTTTATGACTCAACCTATTTTGTATCTTATCCCAACACCATTAGGTACACCTGATACGCCTTGCTTATTGCCTCATGAAAATGAACTCATTATCAACATCACCGATTTTGTTGTTGAGGCTGAAAAAACGGCACGAGCTCACTTAAAAGCACTGGGCGTTACCACGCCGATTCGTGAATTGAATTTACAAACGCTCAATGAACATACCGATACCAAAGACATTAGTCATTTATTAGAACCATTAAAATCTGGCAAAAATATGGGTTTACTCAGTGAGGCTGGCTGCCCTGCTGTGGCTGACCCTGGTTCGAATTTAGTTGCTCTGGCTCATGCTCATGGCTTCCGTGTTCAACCTTTAATTGGTCCATCTAGCATTTTAATGGCAATGATGGCTTCTGGTGCCAATGGGCAGCGATTTGCTTTTAAGGGTTATTTACCCCAAGATAAAGCAGAGCGTTTAAGCACATTAAAGCAGCTTGAGCACTTATCAAAAGAGCATGACGAAACACAAATCTTTATCGAAACACCTTATCGAAATGATGCCATGTTAGAAGATGCGCTAGCATCATTGCGTCCTCACACTCGTTTTTGTATTGCTTGTGATTTAACGCTACCAACAGAAACCATTATTAGTTTACCTGTTAAAGATTGGCCTAAAGTTCGCCCTAACTTAAAAAAACGCCCGACCATTTTTGTTTTGCATCACAGCTAATCAAAAAGCCAATACAAAAACAGCCCTTAATAAATAAGGGCTGTTTTTATTGTTATTTAAGATATTAATTTAGCTTTTCAAAGCCGCTCCACCAGCTAAGTACTTACTAACACCTTCTGCAATGGCATTACCTAATTTCACTCTAAATGCAGAACTGCCTAATAATTTTGCTTCCTCTGGATTTGAAATAAAAGCAGTCTCCACCAAAATAGAAGGAATATCCGGCGCTTTTAATACAGCAAAGTTGGCTTGGTCTACAGTACCTTTGTGCAACTTATTAATTCTACCTAGTTCGGTTAAGACATATTTTCCTAACTTCAAACTATCGTTAATCGTTGCTGTTTGTGCCATATCAAACAAGGTTTTATCAATAGATGGATCACCAACACTTTTCACTCCACCAATCAAATCAGCTTTGTTTTGTGTTCCTTCTAGAAATTTTGCGGCAGCACTGGTTGCGCCTTTCGTGCTTAGCGCATAAACGCCTGTACCTCGAGCTGAAGGAGAAGTAAATGCATCGGCATGAATAGAAATAAAGATATCGGCATTGAGTTTACGGGCTTTTGCCACTCGTACTGTCAATGGAATAAAAACATCTTCACTTCTGGTCATGTGAACTTGATAACCTTTTGCCTGTAGTTTTTTCCGTGTTTCTTTCGCAACAGCCAAAACCACATCTTTTTCTCGTAATCCTGCTGGTCCAATAGCGCCGGGATCTTCACCACCATGCCCTGGATCTAACATAATCACAACTTTTCGGTTAGGTGATTTCGGAATAACCTTACCAGTACTTTCATGCTTTGGAGGATTGACTTGTTGCTCAGGAATTGAGGTTTGCGCAGTAACCGTTGTTGAACCATCTTGGCGAACTTTGCCTTTATTGTAATCTTCCAAAAGCGCCATCAATGGATCATCATCCATTTTTGCAGTAGCAATATTAGAACTTGGATACAAATCAACAACCAAGCGATGTTTAAAATTTTCAACTGGTGGTAAAGTAAAAACTTGAGGGCTAATCGCTTGCTTTAGTTCCATCACAATCCGAACAGTTTCAGGATTAAACTGCCCCACTCGAACCGCTTTAATATAAGGATCAGTGGCCAAAACTTTATGCGTTAATGTTTGCAGCATATCATTTAAACGCATGCCTTCAATATCAACAACCAAGCGTGATGGTGCATCTAAGGTAAAATATTTGTATTTTACTGAAGCATCTGATTCCAACGTCATTCGCGTATAAGCAGAAGCTGGCCACAAACGAACTGCAATCATCTGTGCAGTGTTTTGAGCCAATGCAGCCAAAGGAGTGACACTTAATACCATTCCCCCAGCAGCAGCTTGCAATAATTGACGGCGTGTTAATTTTGCCATAACGAAATACTTTGCTTACCAAGTTCTGAGACAGCCTCAATTGTACACATTCGCCCTTCTCCTTGCATACTGAAAGTCATTAACAAATCAGCTTTTGGCACATATTCGCCACCCAATAAAGGCCATTCAATAAAATTAATACAATTATCAACAAATAAATCATCCAATCCTGCATCATGCCATTCTTCTGGTGAAGCAAAACGGTACAAATCAAAATGATTTACTTGAAAAACATCTAGATGATAAGTTTCCACGATAGCATATGTAGGGCTTTTCACTGCGCCCTCAAAACCTAAGCCTCGTAAGAATCCTCTGGTGAATGTTGTCTTACCACAGCCTAAATCACCTTGTAAATAAACAGTCAAAGGTGCTTTAAAAATCGAAGCTGCTTGGCGACCTAAATCCAATGTAGCCTCTTCATTATTCAAAATTTGCGTATAATGCATTATCGATCATCATATTTAATCATTAAGTTATAACATTTTTAGCATGGATGCACATTATCTGGCAACGGTTATCAAAGAATGGAGTATTGAACTCGGTTTTATTGAAGCCAAAATTAGTTCCATTACCCTCTCTCAATCCGAAGCAGATAAAGTAAATGAATGGCTTGCTCAAGGCTATCATGGCGATATGTCTTTTTTTGAAAAGCACGGGGATAAAAGAACAGATGCACGCTACGTTTTGCCTGAGGCAAAAAGCGTCATTACTGTTGCAATGCCATATTGGCAAGGCAACCCACAGGATTCATGGCAAGTTTTGCAAGAACCCAATCAAGCTTATATTTCACGTTATGCTTTAGGTCGAGATTATCACAAGGTATTACGACAACGTTTAAAACAGTTAGGCGAAAAAATTGCCGCTGAAATACCTGGCGTTATTTGCCGCCCTGTTGTAGATAGTGCACCGATATCTGAAGTCGCCTTTTCCGCTCAAGCTGGTTTAGGCTGGCGTGGTAAACACTCTTTACTACTCCAAAAAGATTCAGGCAGCCTGTTTTTCCTGGGTGCGCTGCTACTTAATATTGATTTACCCAAAGATACTCCTATTGCTTCTCATTGTGGTCGGTGTCAACGCTGTATGGATAGTTGCCCAACCAAAGCCATTATTGCACCCTACACTGTAGATGCTCGCCGCTGCATTTCCTACTTAACAATCGAGTCAAAACAAATTATTCCTATTGAATTTCGACAAGCCTTAGGCAATCGAATTTATGGCTGTGATGATTGCCAACTCGTTTGCCCTTTTACGCGCTTTGCAAAGTCCAACCAAGAAGCTGACTTTATTCCCAGACATGGATTGGACCAAGTAAGCTTATTAAGTTTACTCAGTTGGACAGAAGAACAATTCCAAAAAAAAATGGCAGGTAGTCCTATCTTTCGCATTGGCTATCTAAAATGGCTATCAAACATCATCATCGCTCTAGGCAATGCCACCAAAAGTGCTACAATTAGCGAGGAAGTTGCGCCTTTCATGACGCACGCTGATCCCTTAATTTCAGAAGCAGCAGCTTGGACACTCTCTCAACATGAATAAACCACAAAATCGTCCCATTGGCGTCTTTGATTCAGGCGTTGGCGGCTTAACCGTAGTACGCGCATTAATGGAGCGCTTGCCATTAGAAAATATTATTTACTTTGGTGATACTGCCCGGGTGCCTTACGGCGTTAAATCTCGTGCCACCATTGAAAATTTCACTTCTCAAATTGCCCAATTTTTACTAGAGCAAGATGTTAAAGCCATGGTCATTGCTTGCAACACCATTGCCGCGGTTGCTGGAGATAAAGTTCGATCAATGGCGGGTAATATGCCTGTATTAGATGTGATTGATGCGGGTGCTAAAGCCGCCATTCAAACCACCAAAACAGGCAATATTGGCATCATCGCAACCAATACAACAGTTAATAGCAATGCTTATGCCCGAGCAATTAGTGCCAATAGTTCAACCGCGCGTGTTGTGTCACAAGCTTGCCCATTGTTTGTTCCTTTAGTAGAAGAAGGCTGGCTTGATCATGAAGTAACTCGCTTAACTGCACGAGAATACCTCAGACCCATTTTATCTGAAGATATTGATACATTGGTATTAGGCTGCACGCACTACCCTTTGCTGAAACCATTAATACAGCAAGAAGCCAGTAATTTGATGTTAGTGGACTCTGCCATTACCACCGCACAAGCCACAGCTGAAGCATTGGCAAAAGCCAATCTCTTGAATCAAGACAATGACCGCCCTGCAGATTATCGCTTCTATGTGACAGATATCCCGTTACGCTTTCGCACCATCGGCGAACGTTTTCTTGGTCGCTCTTTAGATCAAATTGAAATGATTAATCTTTACTAAGTAGAATATAAGGCAACATTCCAAAGCCCAATAACCAAATCGTTATTGGGCTTTCTTTATGACAATTCAAAAAAATACATTAAAATATTGATATAAATCAGTCAAATAAATTCTTTTACACTCGATTCAAAAAATAGAGCTATAATATCGCAAAAGCTAATGATAATGAATCTCATACAGGTAAGGAATAAAACAAATGGCTGACTTCATCGGATTACACCAGCTAAAAAAAGGTGAGCAAATGATCATCAATGGCATTATTGATAATCAACACTTTGGCGAACTGGACTACCTCGTTAGTCAACGCCTTGCCGATTTAGGATTTTCAAATGGCATGTCTATTACTGTTATTGCCAAAGGTTTTTTAAACCGTGGTCCAGTTGCTGTTCGTTTGAGCAATGGCTCACAGTTTTCATTGCGCATGGCAGAAGCCATGAAAATCACAGGCTATTGCTAACTAAACCCATTTGAGAAAATACATGACACACTATTCATATGCCTTAGTTGGTGCTCCTAACTGTGGTAAAACCGTTTTATTCAATGCATTAACAGGTTCTCGTGCCAAAGTTGCCAACTACCCAGGCGTAACCGTTGATAAACGTGAAGGCTACTTTTTAGAAGATAAAGAGCGATTAATTATCGACTTGCCAGGCACCTATAGCTTAAACGTAACCAGTCCTGATGAAGCTGTTACCCGAGATTTATTAACTGGTCAATATCAAGATAAAAACCTTCCTAGTCCTGATGCAATTATTGCAGTAGCCGATGCAACCAATTTACGCATGACATTGCGCATGGTTTTGGAATTAAAAGCCTTGGATATTCCCATGGTTGTTTCACTAAACTTAAGTGATGTAGCAGCCAAACGAGGCTTAAGCATTGATACCGAAAAGCTTAGCGAATTATTAGGCATGCCTGTTGTAGCAACCACAGCAACCACCGCTCAAGGCACGCATGCGCTAAAACAAGCCATTAAAGATTTACCAAAAACCAAAAATCATCAAACCAACGCTCAACTAATCGACAAGCTAGCAAAACTCAATAGCAAAACACTTTATGATGAAGTTGAGAAGCTACTAACAGCAACCGTTAAAAAACCAATTCAGCTGCCTAATTGGCATAAAAAAGTAGATCATTTGGTTCTGCACCCTATTTGGGGAATGCTTATTTTAATGGTTATTCTATTATTGGTTTTCCAAGCAGTTTATGCTTGGGCTGCTCCAATTCAAGATTTATTTGCTGGTAGCATTGAAGACTTTGGCGCATGGGTTGGTGAAGCCATTCCAGCAGGCGCACTCAATAGTTTATTAGTTAATGGTGTGATTGCTGGTGTTGGAGCAGTAGTTGAATTCGTTCCTCAAATTGCCATCTTATTTGCCTTCATATTGCTATTAGAAGATTCAGGCTATCTACCACGAGCTGCTTTCTTATTGGATAATGTTTTATCGAAAACAGGTTTATCTGGTCGTGCTTTCATTCCATTGCTATCGAGCTTTGCTTGCGCAATTCCTGCAGTCATGTCAGCAAGAACCATTCAAGACCCGCGAGAGCGCTTAGTCACAATTGCCATCGCTCCAATCTTAACTTGCTCTGCACGCTTACCTATTTACGCCCTTATTATTGCAGCGATTGTGCCCAATACCGATGTTTGGGGACTTTTTAACTTACAAGGTCTGACCTTATTTGCTTTGTATTTTATTTCAATCATCTCTGCTGCATTGGTTGCCTATGTCCTAAAATTATTTAGCACTCGCAAAGGACGCATTCAACAATTTCCATTATTAATGGAATTACCAACATTCCGATTACCAAACTTCAAACACATTATCTTTAGCTTATGGGATAGAGTGAGCTCTTTCCTAAAACGTGCTGGTACCATTATTTTAGCCATTAGCGTTGTATTATGGTTTTTAGTAAGCTATCCAGCCGCCCCTATCGATGCAACACTACCTGCGATTGAATACAGCTATGCGGGTATGATTGGTAGTTTTATTGAGCCTGTATTTGCTCCTATTGGCTTCACATGGGAAATGTGTATTGCCATGATTCCAGGCTTTGCTGCTCGTGAAGTTGTTGTTGCTGCATTAGGTACTGTTTATTCTGTCAGTGCAGAATCAGAAGATGTATTACAACAATCCCTCATCCCAGTTATCAATTCAAAATGGAGTTTACCAACTGCATTTTCATTTTTAGCTTGGTATATTTACGCACCAATGTGCATGGCGACTTTAGCAGTCATTCGCCGTGAAACAAAATCCATCAAGCAAACATTACTCATTACGGCTTATTTGTTTGTTTTAGCATATGCATTTGCATGGATTGTTTACCACTTAACTGGATGGTTTATCTCATGATACAAGATATTATTGTCGGCATTATTGTCTTAACTTGCGCAGCTTACTTGGCTAGAAAATATGTTTTTAAACCCAAAAAAAGCAAAAAAGGATCTTGTGGCGGATGCAATAAATGCGGCTAAAAACCTATAATTAATTAAGGATTACGACCATGATAGTCAACCCAACAACTATTCTTCATTTTTGGTTTCAAGAATGTACTGCTGCTGATTGGTTTACCAAAAATGAAGCATTTGATGCATTATTAAAACAGCGATTTCATACCACTTTAATCGCAGCCAAAAATGGTGAATGTTTTGCTTGGCGTAAGACAATTCATGGTCGATTAGCCGAAATTATTATCTTGGACCAATTTTCTAGAAATGTTTTTCGAGACACACCAGCTGCATTTGCTCAAGACAGCATGGCCTTAGTGCTTTCTCAAGAAGCCATCGAAAGCCCTGAGTTTTCCACGCTATCGATAGATGAAAAAAAATTCATGCTCATGCCAATGATGCACTCTGAATCCAAAATTATTCATGAAATAGCACTAGAACAATTTACTCAACTAGGCGATGCGCAAACGCTTGAATATGAAATCTTGCACAAACAGATTATCGACCGTTTTAACCGTTACCCACATCGCAACATCATTCTAAATCGCCAATCAACTGATGAAGAATTAGCATTTTTACAAGAACCCAATTCGTCTTTTTAGTACCATTTCATATATCATGATGGTATTAATAATATAAAGAGATGGAAATGAGTAAGTTTTTAAATACAAGCGCTGCTAACTATTACTTAGAAGAACTAATCAAAAATGCCCAAGAACGATTAATTTTAATCAGCCCTTATCTTCGTATTAATGACAAAATACGAGAGTTAATTGAAGATAAAAATCGCCTTAAAATTGATATTCGCATTATCTATGGCAAAAGTGAATTACAACCTGATGAAATTGCTTGGTTAAAAGATTTAGATTACGTTCGAATCAGTTTCTGTAAAAACCTACATGCAAAATGCTATTTAAATGAAAACTCTTGCATCATTACCAGCCTAAATCTCTATGAGTTTTCTCAAGTCAATAATAATGAAATGGGTGTTTATATTAATAAAGAAGATGATATAGAACTATATAAAGACACATTTGAAGAAGCTCAGCGACTGATTCGTGTCAGTGATGAAGTCCGCTTGACTGTTGAAAAAATCGACACACAAATAACTACCCAAGAAACAAGTACTGACACACCAATTAACAGCAATAAATTATCAACCTCAAAATTAGCTGTTAAATTAAACATAAAAACAAAAGAATTAAATGAATTACTCGTTGCTCAAGAATTCCTTGAGATAAAAGGAAAATACCATTACCTAACAGAAAAAGGTAAAAATGCTGGAGGACAATTCCTTAAAGGGCCTAATGGATTTTTCTTTATATGGCCAGAAGATTTAGATATTAAATAAATAAAAAACAGGCTGCCTGAAACCTTTCAGGCAGCCTGTTTTAATTAATATTTAACGCAATTGAGAACACAACCATGCTTGTAATTCTCGTATTTTTTCTTGCTCTTCTGGATATTCTTTTATCAAGCAATCCAATATATTGCTAAAAACATCTGGCTGATATGCCACATTAATCAATCTCTGAGCTAACACTTCTAGCGGCTCAGGATTTAAGCTATCATTAAAAATTTGTGCAGCCTCAACCACGCCTTTAACAACATCCAAATGTATCTCTACTCCGCCCCATACAAAGCGCTCATCCATCACATGGCTAAAGCTTGGTGCTTGGCCAAAATTCCATTCCCAATCACTCTGCTTTGCAAAAGTTTCCACAAAATTAGGCAAATTTGGTAACTGTTCTGGAGAAATATATTCAGCCTCAACCTCTTCGCCAAAATAATGACAAAAACTTTGAATAATGCTTTCACAAACATTCTCATGATTAGCTTCCGCATTCACATCCACCAAATTCGCAACTCGAGAACGAACAGATGTAATGCCTTTTGCCTTTAACTTTTTAGGATCAGGATTTAAATAGTTAGCTAAGCGACTCAAATCGGTATTGATTAACAAAGTTCCATGATGAAAGCCACGATCTTTTGTTTCCCGATATGCAGACCCTGAAATTTTACGAACGCCATCTTCAAGCTGCAACACCAAATCATTTCGGCCAGAAATTTCAGCATAAATGCCCAATTTAGCCAAACCATCTACAATAATTTTAGTCGAAACATCCTTATCATAATCAGGTTTTCCAGCCATAAAAGTAAAACACGTATTCCCTAAATCCTGAAAAACTGCTCCGCCACCAGTACTGCGCCGAGCCAGTTTCACATGGTCTTCTTCCATTTTTCGAGTATTGCACTCCTTCCATGGATTTTGAGCACGACCAATCACAACCGTATCCGCATTACGCCATAAAAACATGACCTTTTGCGTCGGAGCCATTTGCCTAAAAATGGTTTCTTCCACTGCCAAATTAAACCAAGGATCATGAGATTCAGAAATTAACAAACGCAATGCCGACATTTTTTATCCTTTAACAACCCAACCGAATCATTTTAAATTAACACAATACATTCCACTTAACGCTTTTCCAACAACACAACATTTTCAGCATGATACGTTTGTGGGAACATATCCACCGCTTGCGTTTTCACAATGCGATATCCTGCATCAAGCAACTGCAAATCTCGTGCTTGCGTCGCGGGATTACAACTCACATACACAATTTTATTTGGTGCCATATCCAACAAAACTTGGATGACATCAGAGTGCATACCCGCTCTAGGAGGATCGGTAATAACCACATCTGGCTGTCCATGTTGCTCAATAAAATCAGGCGTTAAAACAGCTTTCATATCACCAGCAAAAAACTTTGCATGGTTAATATTATTGTTTTTTGCATTAACTTTGGCATCTTCAATGGCATCAGCAACATATTCAATCCCAATAACTTCTTTTGCCAACTTAGCAACAAATAATGCAATGGTTCCAGTGCCAGTATACAAATCATATACTCGCTCCTGCCCTGTTAATCCTGCCATGTCTCGCACCAAACGATACAAAACCTCTGCTTGTTTACCATTGGTTTGATAAAAAGATTTCGGACTAATCGCAAACTCTAAGTCTTCCATTTGCTCACGTAAATACTGCTCACCACACACATGAACAGCATGTAAATTACCGTAATAATCGTCAGCATTCGGATTATCAACGTAAAAAGTAGCCACAACATCAGCAAATTGTTGGCTCATTGCAAGTAATAAATCTTCAATGGATTGTTTATCACGTTGGTTCTTAATTTGACACACAATCGTCAGCATTACCTGTCCCAACAAATTCTGACGAATAACCAAACTGCGCAACAATCCTTTTTTCGTTTGATAATCCCAAAAACTCAACTGTTGATTATCTGCATATTCAAATACCGCCACACGAATTTGATTCGATAATTCGCTTTGCAAATAACATGTTTCAATCGGCACAATATGTTTAAAAGAATCCGCCAAATGAAAGCCCAAAACTTTTTCAGATTGGTTGCCTTTTTGATAACTTTGATTCGCAAAAGAAAACTCTAATTTATTGCGATAAAACCATGTTTCCTGAGAACCTAAAATAGGCAAAGCCTCTGGTAAATCAACTTTACCAATCCGCTTTAAATGATCATTCACTTGTTTATCTTTATAAGATAGCTGTGTTTCATAAGGCAAAACCTGCCACTGGCAACCACCACAAACGCCATAATGCTGACAACGAGGTTCAATCCGCTGCTTGCTATAATTAGAAATACCAATCACTTTCGCTTCAGCAAATCGCTTTTTTTGTTTGGTCAACTGCAAATCAACCACATCACCAGGTATCACATAAGGTACAAAAACAACTAAATTATCAACCTTTGCAATCGCCTTACCTTCAGCGGCCATATCAGTGATAACAATATCTTTTAAAACTGGCAGTTTATTATGAGTTTTTGCCACAATCAGTCTCTATAAAAATGGTGTGAATAAATATAAATAGAATTATATCGCAACGACAAAGCCAACGCCTTGTTAGAATTTTTAAATCAGCAATAAAAAAAGCTGCCCATTTAGGCAGCTTTTACACAATTTCTTAATTAGTTATCAGCACGGTCACGAACCAACATAATTGGCATATCCGCTTGACGTAAAACGCCTTCTGCTACAGAACCCATTAATAAATGCATCACACCAGAAAAACCATGGGTACCCATAACAATTAGATCACAATTAAACTCTTTGGCTTTACCTGCTAATAAATTAGCAACTTTTTCGCCAACGCTTTCTAATATATGCTCTTCAGCTTGAATACCATCAAACTTAGCCAATGTTTCATGTGCTTGCGCTAACACTCGACTACCAGCTTCTTTACTTGCTTGATGAATTTCCGTTGATTGGAAATAGCCTGTACCACCCCAGCTAAATTGGGTCATGTCAACAACGTGAACAAGGCAAAGCACTGCTTTTGTGTTTTGAGCAAGATTACAAGCCTCTTCTAACGCTCTTAATGAAGCACGACTTTCATCAACTGGAACAAAAATTTTACTGTACATAGCTTTCTTTCCTCCGTGGCATTTTATCTGTAGATATAACCTATAACATATACCATGTTAGTATAACGATTATGATAAATTAGTGTACCACAATTTAATACACGACAATCTTGCGCAAAGACAACATTACACAGCGAATTATCGAATTTAATGCATACGAAAATATAAGTATATAAATATAAAGGATTTAATAAATGGATAAAATTAAAATAAATATACCAAATAAATTTCACTTTCAAACCAATATCACCGTACAAATTGGCGATATTAACTACGGCAACCACCTTGGTAATGATTCCGTCTTAAAACTTTGTCATGAGGCAAGATTGCAGTTTCTAAAACACTTCCAATATTCCGAAATGAATGTGGCAAATTGTGGTTTAATTATGGCTGATGCTGCCATACAATTCATCAATCAAGCATTTTATGCTGATGAATTACAGTTCAATGTGGCAGTAAGTAATATTCGTGGCTCTGGATTTGCATTAATTACTCAAATCACATGCCCACATAAGCAAATTGAAATTGCTCGCGTAAAGAATGGTATGGTCTTTTTTGACTACGACACTCAAAAAATTGCCAAAACCCCTTCGGAATTTGTTAATTTATTTAGCACGGAAGAAAACTAACCTTCATGCTTGACCTAGATACCTTTTTTGAATCTCTGCCCTTGTATCTCAAAACACTGAGCCAAGGCAATCATTCACGCCATACAATTGCAGCATATGAGCGTGATATTTTGCAATTACAAAGATTCCTACAAGATAAACCCAAAAGCCTAACCGATACGATGTCACGAAGGCATATCGTTTGGGCTTTTAAAAAATTATCACAAAATAACTTGCACCCACATTCTTTAGCTAGAAAACTCAGTGCTTGGCGTAGTTACAATCAATTTTTACAACAAAAAAATCCAAATCAAGAAGATTATACTTTTGGTTTAAAACCACCTCGAGCACCAGCTCGACTACCCAAAGCCGTCCCACAAGAGAAGCTTAATCAGGTTTTTGATGCTCAAAATAGCGAAGATACTGATTTTCACAGCAAGCGAGATCAAGCCTTATTTGAAATTATTTATGGCTGCGGCCTACGCTTAAGTGAAGCACATGGTTTAGATTTAAATGACATATCATTGAGCGAAGGCTGGCTTCGTGTATTCGGCAAAGGGCAAAAAGAACGGTTTGTGCCATTAGGGAGCAAGGCAATAGCTGCATTAGAAGAATATTTGCCGTTAAGAAATAATATCATTCACGAACCTGCTTTATTTTTAAGTCAACAACATAAACGCTTAAGCCAAAGACAAATTCAAATTCGGCTAAAACAATGGGCCAGTAAAAATCACAGTGACCGCCATCTAAGCCCTCATATGTTACGTCATAGTTTTGCTAGCCATATTTTACAAAGCTCACAAGATATTAGAGCTGTTCAAGAGCTACTTGGGCATAGCCAATTGTCCACAACACAAATCTATACTCAATTGGATTTTGAACATCTTGCTCAGGTTTATGACCAAACTCATCCACGAGCAAAAAAGCGCATCAAAGAAAAAGAATAAACAATCAAAACCACAAAAAAAGCACCATACTCAATAGTCATGGTGCTTTTAATTATCAATACAATAGATTAGCTGATTTTTTCATTAACCCATTGTTCAATTGATGCCAATGCGGCTGGTAATGCAGTCAAATCGGTACCACCTGCTTGAGCCAAATCAGGGCGGCCACCACCTTTACCACCAACTTGCTCGGCAGTAAATTTAACCAAATCACCAGCTTTAACTTGCTTAGACAATGCTTTAGAAACACCAGCACACAATGCAATCTTGTCATCATTGACTGCTGCTAACAACACAACCAATTGTTCGGATTGTCCTGTTAAATCAGTTACCACATCACGCAAAGCAGTGGCATCGACGCCATCCATTTGCGAAACAACCAATTTAGCAGCACCTAAATCAACAGCATTTGCTAATAATGCCTTACCAGCATGCTGAGCCAACTCAGCTTTTGCAGCACTTAATGATTTTTCCAATTGCTTAGCATGCACTTGAGCAGCCTGTATTTTGGCAATGATATCTTGTGGCGTTTGTGCTTTTACTTCCGTCACAGTTGCTTTAATCAACGCTTCTTGCTCTTGTGCCCATCTTAAAGCACCTAAGCCTGTAACTGCTTCAATACGTCTTACGCCTGCAGCAATACCAGCTTCAGAAACAATTTTAAAGAAACCAATATCGCCAGTGCGATTAACGTGGGTACCACCACAAAGTTCAATTGATAAATTACCCATGTTTAATACACGGACTTCATCACCATATTTTTCGCCAAACAAGGCCATAGCACCTGCTTGCATCGCCTCATCATATGACATCACCTCTGCTTTGACTTCCACATTGGCTAAAATACCTTGGTTAACCATGCGCTCAACTTGAGATAATTCAGCATCTGTCATGCCTTTAGGATGAGAGAAGTCAAAACGAGTACGTTCAGCTGTAACCAAAGAGCCTTTTTGCTCAACATGATCACCAAGAACACGTCTTAAGGCAGCATGCATCAAATGCGTTGCACTGTGGTTACGCATATTTGCTTCACGCATAACACCTTCAACTTGTGCACTGATAAAGTCGCCTACTTTCAAGCTGCCTTTCGTCACTACACCAAACTGACCAGTTACTGTCGCTTTAATCTTCTGAGTGTCTTGTACTTCAAAAGTGCTTTCCATGGTACGAATAGTACCAACATCACCCACTTGACCACCACTTTCAGCATAAAATGGGGTGACATCAATCACAACAGCACCTTGTTGGTTTTCTTCTAAAACATCAACAGGTTCATCATCGTGATACAAAGCAATCACTTTGGCTTCAACAAAACGCTGTACATAGCCAACAAATGAAGTGTCCATTCCACTATAAGCCAATTGAGTATTGGCTTTAAATTTCTGAGCAGCTCGTGCACGTGTACGTTGGGCTTCCATCTCACGATTAAAGCCTTCTTCATCCATCTCAATATCACGTTCACGGCAAATATCTGCTGTTAAATCATATGGGAAACCATAAGTATCATATAATTTAAAAATAACTTCGCCTGATAATTTTTTATCATTATCTTTCAAAGCATCTTCAAGCAAAGCCATTCCTGTTTCAAGTGTCTGAGCAAAACGACTTTCTTCTTGTTCTAGCGCTTCCATAATAGCTGTTTTACGCTCTAACAATTCAGGATAAGCATGCCCCATCTCATTCACTAAATCAGGCACAAGTTTATAGAAAAACGCTTTGTGTTGACCTAACTTATAACCATGACGAACAGCACGACGAATAATGCGTCGTAACACATAACCACGACCTTCATTACTTGGCAATACACCATCAGCAATCAAGAATGAACATGCACGAATATGGTCAGCAATTACTTTTAAACTTGGTGTTTCTTGATTGTAAGCAACGCCAGTTTCTCGAGCAGCAGATTTTAATAAGTTTTGAAATAAATCAATTTCATAATTACTATTCACATGCTGCATAACAGCAGAGATACGCTCCAAACCCATGCCGGTATCAACAGAAGGTTTAGGCAATGGATTCATCACGCCCGCTTCATCACGATTAAACTGCATAAAGACACAGTTCCAAATCTCAATAAAGCGATCACCGTCTTCTTCAGGGCTTCCTGGAGGGCCACCCCAAATATGATCACCATGATCAAAGAAAACCTCAGAACAAGGTCCACAAGGTCCTGTATCGCCCATTGTCCAGAAGTTATCAGATGCGTAACGAGCACCTTTATTATCACCAATACGAATAATCTTATCCGCAGACAATCCAATTTCTTTATGCCAAATGTCATATGCTTCGTCATCTTCAGCATAAACCGTTGCCATTAATTTTTCTTTTGGTAAATTCAACCAATCTGGACTGGTCAAAAACTCCCAAGCGAAATGCAAAGCTTCACGCTTAAAGTAATCACCGAAACTAAAATTACCCAACATTTCAAAGAATGTATGGTGGCGAGCGGTGTAACCAACGTTTTCTAAATCATTGTGCTTACCGCCAGCACGTACGCATTTTTGGCTAGTTGTTGCACGCACATATGGGCGTGTATCAAAGCCTAAAAAGACATCTTTAAATTGATTCATACCGGCATTAGTAAATAATAATGTCGGATCATTATGCGGCACCAATGAGCTAGAAGCCACAATTTGATGCTGCTTACTTTCGAAGAATTTTAAAAACTTCTGGCGAATTTCAGCTGTTTTCATGGTAATTATTATCTTTACAAATTCAGTCAATAATTAAATCAGCCTACTAGGCTCATTTAATTTAAAAATTTTCAATATTTATTCATTTTAACCGATATCATAACAAAAATGATATCTTTGCCATCAAAAATCCATATAATCTATCGGCATGATTTATTTGTCAGGATGATAAGGATTGTTTATCCGTCTTTTCAATACGATTCCTTGTTTATTAATAACCTGCCAAGAACCTCCAACCCAATAGCTATGCCCTCTCCCATCCTTTTTCTCTTGGCACCCGGTACCCACAAAAGCTTGACCCTTTTCAAAAGGAAAAGCACAATCATATTCAGCTGAAATTCTAATTAATCCAGTCCTTGCTGATGCATATCCTATTTTATTATCCTGACGAATTCTATACAGCCCGTCTGCTTCATAATCAGGGCCATTATCAAACCAATAAACCTGATAAGGTTCATTCATTTGCTTATCCCAAACTTTCCAACCTTTGCGAGTTGATACAAAACAATATTGAAATGCGTGACCATCTTGAAAACATTCATCAACCATTTCAGGATGATCTGTTGTTAATTTCATTTCAGCTAAAACACTTAATTTAACATCATCACTATGCTTCACGATGATTTTTGGATCTGTTGTACAAAACATTCCCATGCTTAATAAACAAGCCACAATGCCATTAAAATCAAAAGTTCCCATTGCTTTTCTCTAATTCTACCTATCCAAATGATAATAACTTATATTTGACAAACATGGATAGAAAGGTTTAATGTTTGCCCACGTCTTCAGGGCGGGGTGAAACTCCCCACCGGCGGTAATTTCAAATATTGAAAAAGCCCGCGAGCGCTTGTCACTGACAAGGTCAGCAGATTTGGTGTAAATCCAAAGCCGACGGTATAGTCCGGATGAGAGAAGATGAAACTCAATATAGCTAATGCTTTTTTAGCTAATTGAGTAATTTTGTATTGTCTAAATTGCCCTGAAACGTTTTTCGTTAATATTCGAGGAGCGTTTTTTTATGTTATCTACAGCAACAAATTCATTGATTAATCAATTACATCCACAACCTACTATCAGTGTTGACCAAAAAGTTCAACACGCCTTAGAAGCTATTCGCCAAGGCAAACCCATCATCTTATTAGATGACTATGATAGAGAAAATGAAGCCGATCTAATTATAGCAGCTAGCACCATGACGGTAGAAACCATGGCAATGTTTATCAGGGAATGTAGCGGCATTGTTTGCCTCTGCCTACCCAAAAGCCATGCTAGCAAGCTTGGTTTACAGCCAATGGTTAAAAATAATCAAAGTCCTTATGGCACGGCCTTCACTGTTTCAATTGAAGCAAAGCAAGGAGTAACTACTGGCGTATCTGCACAAGATAGACTGACCACCATTCAAGCAGCAGCTCGTTTAAATTCAACAGAGCAAGATATTATCAGCCCTGGACATATCTTCCCTTTAATTGCAGCTGAAAATGGCGTATTAAGTCGTCGGGGGCATACTGAGGGTTCTGTTGATTTAGCCCGCTTAGCAGGTTTACCACCATTTGGCGTTCTATGTGAACTAACCAATCCAGATGGAAGCATGAGCCGCGGACAAGAAGTCATTGATTTCGCATCAAAATATAATTTACCAATGCTTAGCATTGACGAGCTAGTCAGCTACCGCATTAATCATCACCAATAACTCAGGCTTATCTATAAAACGCCAATATTAAAATTATTGGCGTTTTTATGCTTAATCGTCCCAAATATAACATCCATTTATTATCAGCTTCTTTAAAAAAAGTAACTAACAAACAACAAGACCTTCTTTCTAAAATCAGTGTCTATTTAATATAAATCATTTCAAAGTAATATTACTTACCACTTACTGGAATATAAATTACATTGTCATTCGATTAATTGAATAAACTAACTTATAATTACCTTGTTTTCATCATATAAAACACTCTATGCAAAATTTTCCACCTGGATAATCAATTACTATTTAAACTTTAAAGGATTCTTATTTTGAAAGTAAAACTACTAGCTTTACTTGGCTTATCTTTTTTAAATTTGAATGCCTGTACTGAACAAGCATCAACATCTAAAACAACAGAAACTACAGCCAGCCAAGAAACCGCATCAGAACCCATCAAAAACAATAGTCCTTATGCACCAACACCATCACTAAAAATATACAATTGGTCAGATTACATTGATCCACAGACATTAGAGTCATTTGGTAAACGTTATAATGTTAAAGTTACTTTAGATCTTTATGATAGTGATGAAACATTAGAATCCAAAGTACTAACAGGCCATTCTGGTTACGACTTAGTATTACCATCTAACACGTTCGTTGGCAGACAAATTCAGGCAGGCGCTTATCAAGAACTTGATAAAAACCTCATTAGAAATTATTCACTCATCCATCCGAAGCTATTATCTTTAATGGAAAGTGTCGACCCAGGCAATAAATATGCCGTACCTTACGTTTGGGGAACCAATACATTTGCAATCAATGAAACAAAAGTAAAACAAGCATTAGGTGATATGCCGATGCCTGAAAAAGACTGGGATTTGGTTTTTAATCCAGAATATACTAAAAAATTATCTCAATGTGGCATTAGCTACTTAGATAGTGCTGCGGAAATGTACCCTATTGTACTCAAATATCTTAACTTAGATACCAATAGTGAAAGCACAGAAGATATTCAAGCAGCAACTGAATTACTCATGAAAAATCGTCCTTACATTAAACGCTTTACTTCTTCAGGATTCATGGACAGTTTAGCTCGTGGTGATGTATGTGTTGCCGTTGGCTGGGGAGGAAATTTAAATATAGCAAAAGAACGAGCAGAACAAGCTGGTTCAACAGATATTATTAAAGTCATGACACCCAAAGAAGGTGTTGGTATTTGGGTTGATTCTTTTACCATCCCAGTTGATGCAGCCAATGTATTTAATGCTCACCGCTTTATCGATCACTCTTTAGATCCCAATATAGCGGCTAAAAATGGCAATTTCACCAGCTTCGCACCGGCAAGCTCTCCTGCACGCAACCTAATGGAGCAAAAATTCGCCAACGATCCTGTTGTTTTTCCTTCTGATGAAGATTTAGAAAAGAGTTTCATTATGGTACCAATTCAGCCAATCATCTTGAAATCAATGAATCGACAATGGCAAGAAATTAAAACAAATAAACAGTCTAATAAGCAATCAAAAGAAAAGAAATCATAATCTCAATAAAAAAGCTGCTAATGAAACCATAGCAGCTTTTTTTAACCATTATTACAATAATCTAATTTTATCTTGATACCAACGAACTTTTTTTCTATTTCCAAGATTACTATCTAAGCCTTGATAGTAACTTAATAAATATTGACAAGACGATACCAATCCTAATCCACAAGCTTTATCCAAATACTCAATCGCTACTGATTGCTCATCAGAAACAGCAATGTTCTTTTCTTGGTTCACTTTCTTATAACAATTTTCATCATGACAAGTTGATGCAGTAACCAGATTACTTGCCGATGATATATCAGCTACGGCATCACTCTTCCAAAGAACACGCCCTAAATAATCACAGCTATTAACCTCACCTGCAGAACAAGATTTTTTCAGGGTAGAAACAGCCTTCGTTCTTGCTTCTTCATTCCCTGTCGCCAATTGTAACTTTGCAGAACTTAGACAACCATCACTTAAACTCGATAACTCACAAGCTTGTTGTAAATATAAGCTAGCTTGGTCAATATCTTTTTTTGCACTTGAGCCTTCCGAAAACATTTCCCCCAAAGAATAACAAGCAGTTTCTTCTTTAAAAATGCATCCTTGTTGATAGTAATGCTCTGCATGCTGAATATTCTGTTCAACTCCTTCACCATATTGATACAAAACCCCTAATGCACTACAAGCACTACCACTGCCTGCATCACAAGCGATCTCATAATAGTAAACTGATTGATCTTGCATATTGTCATCCATACCCAATACCCAAGCAACCTGTTCACAAGCAACAACTTCTCCTGATTGGCAATCAGCTATATTCTTTTGTAATTGATTATTAGATGTTTCTTCAGCATATATATTACTTATAAAACACAATATTAAACTTAACCCCATCAATTTTAATATTTTATTCAACACATCTATCCTTTTTAATTAAGCTTTTCAAAGCTTATTCTTTCAACGTTTTTTCAGCTTCATCAAAGCGATTACTATTCAAATCAACACTTTTCTGAATGCTTTCCTCCATTTTTTCTTTTTGCTTAATAGGCTGCTCAATCGCCTCAGCTACTTTTTCTTTTCCCCCACAAGCATTTAAAACAGTAAGAAATAAACCAATTATTAATACCCGTTTTAATCGTGTCATTGCTATTTCCCTCTTTACTTATTCCATACAAATACCGTTTAAACAAAAATATAACCAAATAACAGTTAATAAATTAACTAACCAGATAATTCAGTTAATATGATGACACTGCATTCCCTCAGTGATTGTTATAAACAGAATACTTATACCAATCAATTTAAAGGGTGATTAAGAAATTAATCACCCTGTTTTTCTTAATCAGATATCAGTACATCCTATACCATCAATATCTACCAACTCACCATTAACAAACAACACTTCTAATCCATGCTCTTCATCAATAGAATAAGCGATTACAAATCGTAAAGCATTATTTCCACTTACCCGTAAATGCAATAAATTCTTTAATGTTTCATTGTGTTCATCAATAGAATTAATATCTAACGTTTGATGGGTATAGAACTTTAAAAATCGTGCCCACGCGATACTTTGTAACTGAGAAATATAAACTTCACTATTCTCTAAAAAATCGACATAACAACTCTTCAAAGTATCTAATTCTGCCGGAGATAAACTATCTTCTTCATCATCTCCTAACCAAACACTCACCTTCTGATTAAAAGATGCAGACTCAAATTGAATATCAGAACGAAAACCCAAAGGCTCTACTACAACCTCACCCCAATAATCATGATTCATACGTTGCCTATACTAAATATAAAATTTTGTTGTTATGCAATTCTACTATTGATACAGAAAAATTTAAATGATTCAGCTATCACCTCTTTGAATTCACCCTTCTTACCTAAACCCAATATTGATATTGGCAAGAACCTACACCCTAATTTCCGAACCAGATGCTAAATAATTCTTTGCATTATTAAATCATACTCAATCAGCTAGGCTCTAGTTTTACCCGTTGTTGAGTATTAATCATAACTCTTCAAACCATTTCTACTATTTTCACATTCTCATTCTTGTTGATTAGCCTATCTGACTGAGTGTTTATAGGTACCAGTCATGGCAATGTTAGGTGTTGTTTTGATTGTTTTGGTTATTTCAAACGTAAAAAAGCCCCTAGCAATAGCTAGGGGCTTAGTATAAGGCGTTTGGCAGTGACCTACTTTCACATGGGAAT
>JASLFS010000051.1 GCA_030150505.1 Vitreoscilla sp.
TAATTGATTCACAACCGCATCAGGCAAACTACCAAAACCTATCTGCAAAGTATCGCCATCATTAACCAAGCTTGCAACATGCCTTGCAATGTCTTTCTCAACATCACTTATCTCACCACTTTTCATTTCCGTGACATCATCAGAGCTTTCTACCAAAGCGGTCACTTCACTGATGTGCACATGGCAGTCCCCATACGTAAATGGCACATTTGGGTTCACTTCTAAAAAAATACGCTTTGTTTTTTTAGCTGCCGCATAGGCATAATCGGTGCCCAAACTCAAAGCAAAATAGCCATCCTCATTCATAGGAGAAGCCAAAGTAAAAACAGAATCAGCAGCAATCGCCTCGGTATTAATCATGCGTGGAATATCTGAAAAATGGCATGGCAACAAATCAATCCATCCTTCATTAATCCCTTTTCGGTTCATTCCGCTGGTAAAAAAAGAAACATGACGGACATTATCCACTGTCTCTTTATTAATATATTCATAAGGCTTTACGCCCAGTAATTGCCAAACCTTCACACCCTGAAATTCATGGCGAATATCAGACAAAGCTTTTAGCAAAACCGGTGGTTCAGCAACGCCTGTTGGCACAATAATATTCTCATTATTTTTAACTAATCGAACCGCTTCTAATGCCGTCATTTTCTTTTTTTTGTAAATATCATCCACACTGTTCATATTTATTTATCCTATTCCACTAGATACATTAATAATACAGAAGAATATTTTTTATTTCATTGATAATATCTTATTATTAGTTATTTAACATAAAAAGCCACTTGCCACGCTATATTGAATAAAAAAGCGAGAAGACCTAAATCCCCTCGCTTTAAATACCAACCATTTATATTATTTCAAAACAAACCACTAATGCAGCGGCTTAGATAACCAAACCACCACAATTAATAACAGCAATAATACACCAGCACCATAGAAAACTTCATTAGAACCCATAATCGATGCCTGCTGACTAATCACCTGATTGGTATATAACCATGATTGAATATCAGGCAATCCCAACTGATGCAATTGGCTAAACCACGATTGACTATTCGCGTCATAAACACTGATATGCTCTGTTAATTGAGCATGATGCAAAGCCGAACGCCGCTCCCACATTGTTGTTGAAATAGATGTACCAATTCCGCCAAACAAAATACGCACAAAATTGGATAAACTGGATGCACTGGCCAATTGATGCGGTTGCATTTCTGATAAAGCAATATTGGTTAACGGCAAGAAAAACATAGCCAAACCAATCCCTTGTATCAACTGCGGCCAAAAAACATCCCAAAATGACATTTGTGTATTGAAATGACTACGCCAAAAGAAACAAGCTGCAAAAACAGTAAAGCTAATCGTCACCAACCACCGCATATCCAAGCGATTGCTGTATTTGCCAATAATAGGTGACAATAACACTGGAAACAATCCAATGGGCGCAGCAGCCAAACCTGCCCATGTTGCGGTATAACCCATTTGCGTTTGCAATACCATTGGCAACAAAACAATCGTGCCCATGTACACCATGAAAGATAAGCTTAACGTCATCACACCAATACTAAAATTACGGTTTTTAAATAAACTTAAATCCATAATAGGGTGTTTTTCTGTTAGCTCCCAAACAATCAAATAAGTTAGCGCCACCACAGCAATTACCGTCAGCACAATAATCTCAGTAGAAGAAAACCAATCCAGCTCTTTCCCTCTATCCAACATCATTTGCAACGAACCAACACCAATCACCAACAAAGCCAAACCCACTTTATCAATTGGCAATTCAAATGTTTTCGTTTCACGTTTTTTCAGCTCGCCATAACCCAACCACAGCACCAACATACCAATAGGAATATTGATAAAGAAAATCCACCCCCAATGCCAGTTATCAGAAATGACACCACCCAAAATAGGGCCAAAAATAGGCGCAACAATAATAGTCATTGACCATAATGCCAGCGCCATTCCACGTTTTTCGGGTGGATAGCATGACAACAATAAACTTTGTGACAATGGAATCATCGGACCCGCCACAGCACCTTGCATAATACGAGCCGCAATCAAAAATCCCAATGATGGCGCAATACCGCATAACCATGAGGCCAAAACAAATAATCCAGTGGACAACATGAATACACGAACTTCACCAAAACGCTTCGCCAACCAACCTGTTAACGGCACCGAAATCGCATTCGCCACCGCAAAAGACGTAATGACCCACGTGCCTTGTGAAGTTGCCGTACCCAGATTACCAGCAATAGTTGGCAATGCGACATTGGCAATCGTGCTGTCTAAAACCTGCATAAAAACAGCCAAAGACAATGCCAGCGTTACCTTAACTAAACCAGCACCTGATAATGGAGGATAAGCCATCACGCCCCCTTATTTCGGCGCATACTGTTGCAAGATATCTGCAACAATGGCATCAGCCTCATTTAAGCTCGGCGTTAACGCCGCTGTTTTTTCAACGCTAGAACGAACTGCCACTGCTCCAATGCTCTTGCCCTGCTGATTCTTAGTATCAACCATTACCTTCATCGACAAACCAATGCGAAGCGGATGCTGCTCTAAATCTTTCTTATCCAACGCAATACGCACAGGCACGCGCTGTACCACTTTAATCCAATTTCCCGTTGCATTTTGTGCAGGCAACAATGAAAAAGCACTGCCCGTTCCTGCTGACAATCCCTGTACTTTGCCATGATAAACAACTTTATTACCATAAATATCCGCTGTTAATGTCACTGGCTGCCCAATACGCATTTTCGCAATTTGTACTTCTTTAAAATTCGCATCCACCCAAACATGGCTTAACGGCACAATCGCCATTAAAGGTGAACCAACTGCTATTTTCTGCCCTACTTGCACATTACGGCGAGCCACTTGCCCAGCTTCTGGGGCTTTTAACTCCATGCGCTGTAAATTTAACCAAGCTTCTTTTAAATGGGTTATTGCTGTTTTCACCTCAGGCTTTTCAGCCAAAGCCTCATGCCCCAAAGTCGCCATTACAGCAGAAGCTTTTGCTTGAGCAGCACCAAAAGCCGCTTGTGTATTACTCACCGCTGCTTTTGCATGGCTAATTTCTTCAGCAGAAATAGCATCTGTTCCTTGCAAACTTAAACGGCGCTGTAAATCATCCTGTGCCTTAGCCAAATTTGATTTTTGCAATTGTATTTCCGCATTAGCCTGCTTCAAACTAGCACCTTGCTGTTCATAACCACGCACAATAGAAATCAATTGGTTCTTAGCTCGTTCAAAAGCCAATTCCTGATCCGCTTTATCTAACACCACCACCGTTTGCCCAGCATTGACAACATCCGTGTCTTCCACTCTTACTTCCGCCACAGTGCCAGTTACCTGCGGTGTTACTTGAATTAAATTACCATTCACATAAGCATCATCCGTGTCTTCTTCATGCTGCCAAAAAATAAAATACATTGCTGCCCACACAATCGCGATAGCAATAAAAACAAAACTAATAATCAATAAAACTTTTTTTCTACCACGCGGCATTTGTTTTTTACTGGGTTGGCCCACGGCCTCATCTTGGGTTAGTTCACTCATGTGCTTTTCCTGATGTTAAATATCTATGTAATATATTAATGATTTAATTTGAAACGTTGCCAGCAGCCACTTTTAGACCGCCGCCAAACTGTAAATTGACATTCATCCAACTTTGTCGCCAGCTTGCTTCAGATTGCAAAGCTTGCATTTTCAAAGCCAATAATTGATCTTGACCATACAAAACTGGTAACGCATTGCCTAAACCAGCTTGCTGTCTTTTTTTCTGACTACCGACATTTTTGGCTTGAATAGCCATGGCTTGCTGTTGTCGGTTTAAAGTATTTTGTAAAGCTTGATATTGCCCAAAAGAAGTTGCAGCATCCCGAACAGCATTGAAAACCGTTTGGTTGTACATCGCAATTTGTGCATCATATTGCGCACGATGCTGAGCTAGATTGGCACGCAATTGTCCAGAATGGAAAATTGGCAATGTGACAGCAGGCAATAACCCTAAAACTTTTGAGCTAGGTTTAATCAAATCAGCAATATCAATTGCAGAAAACCCCGCCAAAGCTTGAATGCGCACCTGAGGATAAAATTGCGCCTTAGCCACATCAACCTGCGCTGTTTTCGCCATTAACAATGCTTTTTGTGCGGCAATATCAGGTCGAAATGACAATAAGCCACTGTTCAAATCATCAACAGGTAAGCTGGGAACCTTTCCCACAAAACCCTGTGCAGATAACGACAACCGGCTCACTGGCTGACCGATTAAAGCAGCCAAAGCTTGTTCATGCGCTATTTTTTGAACATCAAGTTGCGACTTATCCGCTTGCAATTGATTCACAAGTAATTCAGTTTGATAACGATTTGCTGGCGCAGCAATGCCTGCTTTAATTTGTTGATTCTCTAAAGCTAAAATGCGGTTTTGTATCGCAATGCGCTCATCAACCAATGATATTTGAGCCGTTAACAGCTGCCATTGATTATAATGATTAAACACGCTTCCCATGAGAATCAACTTACTTTGCTGCCATTCCAACTCTTGCGCTAAAGTTGCCCCCATCGCTGCTTTAACTTCATTGCGATATTTTCCCCACAAATCCACATCCCAAGCAAAACCAAGATTGACCGTACTTTCATTGGCATACAAGGTTCCTTTGCGTTGTTCCTGCATTTGCCCTTGAGCTGTATTGCCTGATAAGCGTTGTCGAGAGAATCCGCCATTCAAATCCACATTAGGGCCCAATAATGATTGCGCTTGCTGATATTGCGCTCCCGCTTCATCTACTCGAGCCAAAGCCAATTGCAAGTTCGGGGCTGTTAAAAAAGCTTGTTCGAACAACTGATTCAGCTGCTCATCATGCAATGATTGCCAAAAATTCTCCGCAATCGGCGACGTTTCACTTGAAGCTGGATTGATTTGTAAATCAGCAGCACTAACCATTTGCCAATTTCTTTTTGGCGCATCCATATTGGCACAAGCTGTTAAACTTAAGCTCAAAACCAACAAAACACCGATGGCAATTGGTTTTTTACGCATGATTAGCCCCAATGGATTGATTCAACTCATCAACGTTATTCAACATTTTGCGCATTAACTCATCCAAAGTATCTAATTCTTGGTCTGTAAAATTATCAAATATTTTGCTTCTTGCCTGACTTAACATGGGCACAGTTTGATGAATTAACTTAGTCCCACTTGCCGTTAAATTTAAAATCACTTGGCGACGATCTTGGTCACAATTTTTACGAACAATCCAACCTTTATCGACCAATTCGTCCGACAAACGTGTTCCACTTGTTCTGGTTAAATCCAAAATAGCACTAAGTTGTGAAGGTGTGGTTTGTTGGCGCGGACTCGCAAAAATAACCATTAATGCATACCATGCGGTCTCATTTAAACCATTGCCTTGTAAGTAATGACCAAAATAAGTCCGTATGCGTGGTGGCATATGATGAAACATTCGTAAGGTTAATAAACCTCGATCGGAGAAATTATCGATATTGCCATTTAAGCAATCAATGGTTTTTTGCATTTGTTCAAGAGAAACATTGGAGCAATTAGACATGAATTTCTTTCGGTTTAACAAGCCTAAAATTATAGTAACTTAGGTTATTATCATTCAAGTAACTTCATCCAAAAAAAACATGAAAATTATCGATTCTAATAATTATATTTTCTAATAAATAAATATAGATCATCACAAATAAAGATGTCGCCCACAAAAAAAGCGAGGATAAATCCTCGCTTTTAACATGCCATAAAAACCTAATTATCGCTTTAAAATCTGTTTCAAAAACTGTTTCGCACGATCTGTTTTTGGATTCTCAAAAAACTGCTCTGGCGTGCTGTCTTCCAAAATTTGGCCATGATCAACGAAAATAATGCGGTCAGCAACTTCACGGGCGAAACCCATTTCATGGGTAACAACCATCATTGTCATGCCGCTTTCAGCCAAATCTTTCATTACTTTTAAAACTTCACCAACCATCTCTGGATCCAAAGCACTTGTTGGCTCATCAAACAACATCACTTTAGGGCTCATTGCCAAACCACGAGCAATCGCAACACGTTGCTGCTGCCCACCAGAAAGCTCACTTGGGAACGCTTCTTTTTTGTGCGCCAAGCCAACAGTTTCCAATAAAGATAATGCTTTTTTCTCAGCTTCAGCTTTGCTAAGCTTTAATACTTTCATTGGCGATAACGTAATATTATGCATCACATTAAGGTGCGGATACAGGTTAAAACTTTGGAATACGAAGCCCACTTCAGCGCGTAATTTATTTAAATCAGTTGTCTGATTATTTACTTGGACATCGCCAATCCAAATTTCACCTTCTTGAATATCTTCAAGCTGATTAACAGAGCGAATCAAAGTCGATTTACCACTACCAGATGGTCCACAAACGACTACAACTTCACCTTGTTTAATTTCGAGATTAACACCATTGATAACGTGTAAATCCTTAAACCACTTCTGAACATTAACAAAACGAATCATGGTATCTCTCGCCAAATTGATATAAATTAATTTAAAATAATTGTCGTAATATTTATTTATTTTTTTGCAGTAAATAGTTACTTAATTTCACATAATCTTCTGGTGCAATGTGCTCAGCTCGTGCAACTGGATCCATGCCCAAAGCAGCAAAATCGTCATCGTTTACCAAGCCTTTTAAATTATTGCGCAAGGTTTTACGACGCTGTGCAAAGCTTTGTTGAACCAATTTAGCAAAATGCTCAAAGTCTTGTGCAATGCCAATACGACCTGCATCTGGAATCAAGCGTACAACAGCAGAATCTACTTTTGGTGCAGGCTCAAATGATTCAGGAGGAACATCCAATAACCATTCCATATCAAAATAATACTGCAACATCACGCTTAAGCGACCATAATCATTGGTTTTATGCTTTGCAACCATGCGCTCAACCACTTCTTTTTGCAACATAAAATGCATATCATAAACTTCATCTGCAACTTCTGTTAAAACAAAAAGCAATGGTGTTGAAATATTATAAGGCAAGTTGCCGACAATTTTCTTCTTGCCTTTGATACTGCGAAAATCAAACTGCAAAACATCGCCTTCGTGAATAACCAATTTATCAGCAAATGGTTGTTTTTTCAGGCGAGTAACAATATCTCTATCAATTTCAATCACATGAAGCTGGTCTAAATTTTGCACCAATGGCTTGGTAATCGCAGCCAATCCCGGACCAATTTCAATCACAACATCCTCTTTTGCTGGACGAACCGCATTGACGATATCTTGAATAATTCTGGTATCTTGCAAGAAATTTTGACCAAACCGTTTTCGGGCGCGATGCTCTTTCATGTGACGTTTCCTATTGATTAAGAGCGCTATTGTACCTTGTTTCTGAATGAAGCTTAACCAAAAATACGGTTAAATAATGCGGAACCGCCATTTTGCCACAACCAAACAATCACGCCATAACGCAAAGCTTTGCCCAGCAACAAATAAACCAAACAAGGTAATATTCGCAAACGCAGCCAACCAGCCGCCACTGGTAATGCATCCCCAACAATCGGAAGCCAAGCCATGACCAAACTGGCGCTCCCATATTTTTGCAGTAACTTTTGTATTTTTTCTGATGGCTGCTTTTTTTGTGGAATCATTCTGCCTAAATACAAAGATGTGGCGCTGCCTAAAGTATTCGCAAGCGTTGCGATGAGCCAACCTAAAAAAATTTCATTGGGAAAAATTTCCACATAGGTTGCTAACGCAGCTTCGGAGCTTCCCGGCAATATGGTTGCGGACGTAAAAGCAGAAGCTGCCAAAATCATCAATGCAGCCAACAAAGAACCACTCATAAATACCTTTCTTGCGAATCATTTATCCATTACTGTAATCAAACATTTAAATCTGCTTATTCGCCATGATTATTTCACACATCAACCACAACATTTCATTTTCTTCGCTAAACATTCTGCTTTTTTATCGCGCCTTGCTATAATCCGTGCTTCTTTATTGGTGGTTCGTGATCCTCCCACCAAGCAATTTTGCTAAAACAAAACTAAGGAATTTCAATGAAAATTAGTAAAACATTTGCGTTTGATATGGCGCACATGCTGGATTCTCATGACGGTAAATGCTGCAATTTACACGGTCATACTTATCAACTTGTGGTTACCATTTCTGGTGACATTATCCAAAATGGTTCTAAAGCTGGCATGGTGATGGATTTTGCTGATTTAAAAAGCATCGTTAATCAGCATGTTATTCAAAAATTAGACCATGCTTTTGCCTATCATCAACACAATCCCCAAGAATATACATTGGCTAATATGTTGCAGCAATGGGATAGAAAAACCTTTGCATTGGAAAAAACAACCACGGCAGAGAACCTTTGCCAATGGATTTTCAATGCATTAAAAGCACAAGGCTTGCCGATTTGTCGTTTACAACTTTGGGAAACGCCAACTTCTTGCTGTGAATATGAAGGAGATTTGGCATGATGTCCACGCAATATCGCATTGTTGAGATTTTTGAAACCTTGCAAGGCGAAGGATACAATACTGGTATGCCAAGCATTTTTATTCGTTTTGGAAAATGCAATTTAGCCTGCTCTTGGTGCGATACCGATTACCATCGCTTTTCATGGCAAAGTTTAGAAGCGATTCTGACGCAAGTACAGCAATATTCTGCAAAAAACATCATCATTACCGGTGGCGAACCTGCCATTCAGCCCAATATTGAATTGTTGCTCACGGCTTTGAAAGAGCTAGGATATTTCTTGGCCATTGAAAGCAATGGTTTACAAAATGTTCCAGCCCAAATTGATTATATTGCAGTGAGCCCTAAAGCTCATTATTGGCAAAAATATCAATCTCAACACATTCATTATGCCAATGAAGTTCGTGTGGTCGTGGATGACAATGTCCATGAATTTTGTGAATGGGTTGAAAATAACATTACAGCCGAACGTTATTATTTATCGCCTTTGGATAATGGCGAAAGCAATAACTTACTTGCTACCATGACTTTATTGGGGGTTCTCAATGAGCGAGCAAATAAGCCCCATTGGCAATTAAGCTTACAAACCCACAAACTCGTTGGCATTGAATAATTTATTTAAAATTACGTTCAAAAGATAGCCAATCCTTTCGCTTTGTTCTATAAAGAAGGCAACATAATTTCAGAAAGAAGTCATGATGCCTTCTATTTTTATATCTGGTTGCTCTAGCGGCATTGGCTATGCAACAGCCAAACTATTACAACAACAAGGCTGGCGGGTTATTGCTTCTTGCAGAAAAGCGATTGATGTTCAACGTTTGCAGCAAGAAGGTTTGGTGACAATACAAATGGATGTTAATAATAGCGAAAGCATTCAACAAGCGTTTCAGCAAGTTTTAGAAATCACCAATCATTCTTTAGATGCATTTTTTGCCAATGCTGGTTTCGGGCAAACTGGTGCTGTTGAAGACATGAGCAGAGAGGCATTGCGCAATCAATTTGAAACCAATGTGTTTGGCACATGGGAAAGCATGAATGCTGCTCTCAAGATTTTTCGCCAACAAAACCATGGTCGAATTTTAATTAACAGTAGCATTTTAGGTTTTGCTGCGATGCCTTGGCGCGGTGCTTATAACAGCAGTAAGTTTGCGCTTGAAGGCATGGCAGATACTTTGCGCCATGAGTTATTAGGCAGTAATATTTATATTTCACTGATTGAACCAGGTCCTATTAGTAGCCAATTTCGTGCCAATGCTTTGATTCAATTTGAAAAGCATGTTGATTGGAAAAATAGCATCCATGCCAAAGCATACGAAGGACAGCTAAAGCGCCTAAAAACAGAAGGTCCAGCTGCACCGTTTACTTTAAGTTCGGCGCAATGTGCTCAGGTTTGTTTAACGGCATTAGAAGCAAAACGCCCTAAAGCACGCTATCAAGTAACAACGCCTAGCAAAGTATTTTGGGTATTAAAAAAACTGTTACCAACTGCATTTTTAGATAAATTATTACAGCGCGCTGTCAACCATGATGGCAAAAGCGCCCCATAAAAGATTAACCATGAAAAAATTCATTACCTTAAGTGTTTTGGCTGCTTTGCCCATATTGCTAACGGCTTGCCAAACAATCCCCCACAATGCATCTCCTACTGGTTTATATGTGAGTGATGGTTATTTAGAAGAGCAAGAGCAGGGTTATGATTGGGTGGCTGTCAATGTTGATGAGCAAAGCAATCAATCTATCAAAATCAATGTTTATTCTCGTTCGGATGTTAAAAAACGCCCTACTTGTACTTTTAAAGGCATAGCCAAACCTATCGCTCCTCACCTATACGGCGTTGATGATGATAATGGTCAGATTATTTTTTCATTCGATAAAAAAACATTATCCATTCATGGTGAAGGTGATGCCAACTTATATTACTACTGCTCTGGTGGCGCTAGCCTAACTGGAAGTTATCAAAAAATAAAAAAAGGCGATGAATAACAATGAATAACTCGATTTATCTGGCTTCAGGCAGCCCACGCCGATTTGAATTGCTACAGCAATTAGGCTTTTTACCCATAAAAATCTCAGCAGCAATTGATGAAACACCTTATACTAATGAAAAAGCAATTGCTTATACCGAGCGAATGGCATTAGAAAAATCACAACAAGCCATACTAAATAACCCCGATTTAGATCTGAATAAACCTGTATTAACAGCCGATACATCCGTTGCCTTGGATAATCACATTCTGGGAAAACCAAACAGTGAACAAGATGCAGTGGATATGTTAACAATGTTATCAAACAGCACGCATCAGGTTATAACCAGCATTTGTATTTTCCATCAAAACCAGCGCTACCAAGTCAATCAAATCAGCGATGTCACTTTTAAAGCGCTTTCTCAATCAGAAATAGCCGCTTATGTTCAAACAGGTGAACCGATGGATAAGGCAGGTAGCTACGGTATTCAGGGATATGGTGCTATATTTGTCAGCCATTTGAATGGTAGCTATACTGGTGTCATGGGATTGCCTCTATTTGAAACGGCTAAACTATTAAACCAATGTGGATTTAGCATTTTAAATATGCTCAAAAAATAACAAGTGTATTTTGTTCCGCACATTACAAACGTGATGTGCATTGCAAAAGACATTTAATTTTAGAAAGACTATCCATGTTGCAAACCAATAATATTGCGTTAAGCAAAGATATTGTGCGGCCTGCTGAAACCATCTTGGTGAATATCACTCCCCAAGAAACACGGGTTGCAACCTTAGAAAATGATTCTGTTTGTGAATTGCACATTGAACGAAATAGCCACCGAGGTTTAGTTGGTAATATCTATTTAGGTACAGTTAAACGTGTACTTCCTGGCATGCAAAGTGCTTTTATTGATATTGGTTTGGATAAGGCCGCATTTTTACACATTGTGGATGTGGTTGAATATCGCCAACAACCAGGGCAAACTTTGCGCATTGAACATTTAATTTTTGAAGGCCAAGCACTGGTTGTTCAAGTGATTAAAGATCCAATCAACACCAAAGGCGCTCGGGTTTCAACACAGGTTTCTTTGGCGGGTCGATTTTTAGTTCATTTACCACAAGATGAGCATATCGGCATTTCACAGCGCATTGAAAATGAAGAAGAGCGTTTTGCCTTAAAAGAGCGCTTAGCCAATCTATTGCCCAAAGAATCCTGCCATGGTTATATTATCCGCACCAGCGCAGAAAATGCGACTGACATTGAACTCAAAGCCGATATTAACTACTTAACTAAAGTTTGGCAGCACATTCGCTATTTAGCCAAAACCAAGCCACAGCAAACCATGCTTTATCAAGATTTGCCATTAAGCTTGCGTGTCTTGCGTGATATGTTCAATGACACAACTCAAAAAATACTGGTCGATTCGAATGAGAATTACAAAAGAATGCTGGTTTTTGCTGAGCAATTTGTCCAAGGTGCCTTAGAAAAAATTGAGCGTTTTAATGGCGAGCAACCCCTATTCCCTACTTTTGGCGTTGATGCTGAAATAGACAAAGCTTTACAACCACGAGTTAATTTAAAATTTGGCGGTTATTTGATTATTGATTTAACCGAAGCAATGACCACCATTGATGTGAATACTGGTGGCTTTGTTGGAACTCGCAACTTTGATGAAACCATTCTAAAAACCAATATCGAAGCCTGCCACGCCATTGCTAGAGAATTAAGACTGCGTAACATTGGCGGCATTATTATTGTCGATTTTATCGATATGGAAAAAGAAGAACATCAAGAAGCGGTGCTCAATGAATTTGCAAAAGCATTGTGTTACGACCGAACTCGCGTCACTTTAAATGGTTTTACAAGTTTAGGCTTGGTTGAACTTACTCGCAAAAGAACCCGCGAAAGTTTAGCGCATATTGAATGTGAGCCTTGCCCTTACTGCCAAGGTCGAGGTTTGATGAAAACACCTCAAACCATTTGTTATGAAATTCAACGTGAAATTGTTTACCAATCTCGCCGCAATCAAGAATTAACAGGTTATCGCATTTTAGCAAGCCAAGCCGTGATTGATTTATTCTTGGATGAGGAAGCGAAATCATTGGCAATGCTCAGTGATTTTGTACAAAAACCCATTTCGCTGGCGGTCGAATCAACGTACCATCAAGAACAATTTGATATTGTCCTACTTTAAGCGTTAAACTAAGCCATCATTTTTCAATACAAAACATAATAAGCGGTCAGTTATCCACATAACTGACCCTGTTGCTTTATATATATACTATGAACACTCCAACAAGACCCGAAATGACACTGTGGCAAACAATCCGCGATGAAGTAGAAAAAGGGGTTTCTGATGAGCCAATGCTGGCTAGTTTTCTACATTTAACCGTTTTACGCCACCATGATTTAAATCACGTACTGGCTTTTCATTTATCCAGTAAATTGGCCAGTGCGGTCATGGATGCTCGTGCACTATATGAAATTTTCTGTGATGTTTTAGACGATGATGATGACATTAGTGAAGCCATGCAAGCCGATATTGTGGCTTACTATGAGCGTGATCCTGCTTGTGATGCTTACTGTTTACCACTTTTATATTACAAGGGTTTTCACGCTATTCAAGCACATCGTATCAACCATGCTTTGTGGCAAGCAAATCGTAAAACATTAACTTACTTCTTACAAAATCGTTCATCCGAAGTATTTGGTGTGGATATTCATCCTGCTGCACGCTTAGGACAAGGTATTATGATTGACCATGGCACGGGTGTTGTAATTGGTGAAACGGCTGTTTTAGGTGACAATATTTCTTTATTGCACGGCGTTACACTGGGTGGTTCTGGTAAAGAAGGCGGAGATCGACATCCGAAAATTGGCAATGGTGTAATGATTGGTGCCAATGCTTCTGTTCTAGGAAACATTCGTGTCAATGATTGCGCAAAAATTGGCGCTGGCAGTGTTGTTGTACAAGATGTTCCCGCTTATACAACTGCCATTGGCGTCCCTGCTCATCACATTAGCAGTCAAAAACAAGAAATGCCATCAGAGCAAATGGATCAAAGTTTATAAGCTTTTTAAGCTATATTTTTAATAAAACAGGCTGCCTGTAAACTTTACAGGCAGCCTGTTTTTAAATTACAAATGATTATTTCAATACTTCTGCAAATGCATTAGCAATGTAATCAATGTTTTTAGTGTTCAAACCAGCAACACACATGCGACCAGATTTCACCAAGTAAATGGCAAATTCTTCACGCAAACGGTCAACTTGTTCTGGTGTTAAGCCAGTGAAACTAAACATGCCTTGTTGGGTAACAAAGTAACTAAAATCACGACCAGGAACTTTTTGGCTCAATACTTCGTAAAGTTTTTGGCGCATCAATTTAATGCGATCACGCATTTCTTCAACTTCACTAACCCACTCAGCATACAAACCTTCATCATTCATCACATCAGACACCACGTGACCACTATGGAATGGTGGGTTTGAATACATTTGACGAATTGACAATTTTAGCTGACCCAATACGCGAACAGCTTCATCTTCAGTAGGACAAACAACTGATAATCCACCTACACGTTCGCCATAGAATGACAAGTTTTTAGAGAATGAATTACTTACAAATAATGGTAAACCTGCTGCAGTTGCAGCACGAATAGCATAAGCATCGCTGTCTAAATCCTTACCAAAACCTTGGTAAGCAATATCCATAAATGGAATTAAATCACGCTCTTTTAGAACCGCAATCACTTCATCCCATTGTGCTGGCGTTAAATCAACACCAGTTGGATTATGGCAACATGGATGCAAAATCAAAACAGATTTTGGTGCCAATGTTTTAAAGAATGAAATCATTTCATCAAATAAAACACCGCCTGTTTTAGTATCGTAATAAGGGTATTTTTTAACTTCAAAACCAGCACCTTCAAAAATACCGATGTGGTTTGCCCAAGTTGGGTCACTTACATAAGCAACGCTTTCTGGGAAGAAATTATGTAAAAATTCAGCGCCAACACGCAAAGCACCTGAGCCACCTAAAGATTGAATAGTCGCAATGCGATTTTCTTTCAATGCTGCATTATCAGCACCGAATAAAAGGCGTTGTACCGCTTGACGGTAAGTTGCCAAACCTTCCATTGGTAAATATGGACGTGGTGTTGGTGCATTCGCACGAGCAGTTTCTGCTTTTAAAACAGAACCTAACAATGGAACACGACCATTTTCATCATAATAAAGACCAATGCCCAAGTTTACTTTTTCAGAACGTGGGTCTTTATTGTAAGTTTCAACCAAACTTAAAATAGGATCGCCTGCATAATAATCAACATGTTCAAACATGATGTGAGTCCTTTGATTACAACGTTATTAGATTAGTAAAATCATTTTCAGGCAGCGTCAAATGCACTTTCACAAGTGTGATTTGAGTTTATCAATTCACCAATGCGGCGCTGTCGAATTTCAGCCTATACTTTAGCATGAATTGCCTAGCTATAAACACTGAACCACGAATTTTGTTCATTTTTTAAAAGCCATTCAGGCCATGCTCGCAATAAAAAAGCTGCTAATAAACTTAGCAGCTTTAATTAAGATTTAATATATTTAATATTTAATCTTCTACTCGTTTCATAACCAAAGTACCATTTGTACCACCGAAACCGAATGAATTAGAAATAGCAGCACGAATATTCATCTCACGCATGCCATCTTTATTAAAATCTAAATCACAGCCAGCTTCAAAATCTTGGTTAACGATATTAATTGTTGGTGGTGAAACTTGATTTGCAATTGCCAAAGCAGTATAAACCGCTTCCACACCACCTGCGCCGCCTAACAAATGACCAGTCATTGATTTAGTTGAGTTCACAACCAAATTATAAGCATGCTCACCAAATACATTCTTAATAGCTGCTACTTCAGCAGCATCACCTAACGGCGTAGAAGTACCATGTGCATTCACATAATCAATGTCTTCTGGTTTTAAGCCTGCATCACGCAAAGCATTATTCATGCCCAACGATGCGCCCGTACCTTCAGCAACAGGAGCGGTAATATGATAAGCATCAGAGCTCATGCCATAACCAACAACTTCAGCATAAATTTTTGCACCACGCGCTTTAGCATGCTCGTATTCTTCCAACACCAACACACCAGCACCTTCACCCATCACAAAACCATCTCGACCAGTATCCCAAGGGCGAGAAGCTGTTTCAGGATCGTCATTGCGATTAGATAGCGCCTTACACGCCACAAATCCACCAATACCTAAACCGGTCACAGCGCCTTCAGTGCCACCTGCAACCATCACATCTGCATCACCATATTGAATCAAGCGAGCTGAATCACCAATACAATGCGTACCAGTTGTACAAGCTGAAACGATGCCATAACTTGGGCCTTGATAGCCTTTATTAATGGTTACATGACCCGATACCATATTAGTCAAAGAACCTGGAATAAAAAATGGGCCAATCTTGCGAGGACCATTTTCAATCGCTACACCAGCTGTTTGTTCAATCAATGGTAAGCCACCAATGCCAGAACCAATATTAACGCCCACACGAGTTTTATCAAGGTCAGCAATATCATCTAATTTTGCATCAGCAATGGCTTGAAAAGCAGCTGCAATACCATAATGGATAAAAACATCCATACGGCGAGCATCTTTAGCAGAAATATAATCTGAAATGTTGAAATCTTTTACTTCACCAGCAAAACGAGTTGCATAAGCAGAAGCATCAAAACGTGTAATTGGACCAATCCCACTTTTGCCAGCCAATAAATTAGCCCATGCAGTCGTTACATCATTACCAACGGGAGAAACTTGCCCTAAACCAGTGATGACTACCCTTCTTTTACTCATGTGTTGTCCACCTATACTAATAAAATAGCCTCTGCTTTTAACGAGCTACATACTTGATGTTGCTCCAGACAGAGGCTATTTTTCTATTTTAAAAACGAATTGCAAATTAGTTCAAGTTTGCAGAAACGTAATCGATAGCTTGTTGAACGCTGGTAATTTTTTCTGCATCTTCATCAGGAATTTCGCAACCGAATGCTTCTTCCAATGCCATTACCAATTCAACAGTATCCAATGAGTCAGCGCCCAAATCTTCTTGGAAAGAAGATTCGTTTTTAACTTCTGCTTCGCTTACACCTAATTGCTCGGCAACAATTTTTTTAACGCGCTGTTCAATGTTGTTATCCATGTTTAAGTCCTTTAAACCTTTAATCACAAAGTGGGAGATGATAATCAACCCTCATTTTCATTGGGTAATAATTGTACCGAATAAATTTAGAGTTTCATATCTAAAAATTAAAAATAAAACCAAGCGTGTGATTCTATTACAAAAAATAATATTTTTAGCACAAAAAACATACTGAATAATCAGCATCATGGCTGAAATTCTTGCCAAAATCAATATTTTTTTAGCTAATTAGTTAAAATTTTATCATAGCAAAAGCAAAATCAACAGATTTTTGCAGATAGAAAGCAATTCACAACACATCTCAACATTTCGCTTCTTTTATTTTATAAAAGCCAATATCACCATTTTCACTTTGATTATTTATTTGGTAAAGTACACTTAATATCGTTTATCTTATAAAGATTACTAACATGAATATTGCCGTATTAGGTGCTGGAGCATGGGGAACAGCTTTGGCATTGCATTTTGCTCATCACCAACACCACATTCAACTATGGGGGCATAATCAAGCACACTGCGTAGCCTTAGAAAAAGAACGTGAAAACAAACAATATTTACCAGGCTATCCATTTCCCCAATCACTATCGATTCATCAAGAATTAAAAACAGCTTTAGCATCCGCAGATTTAATCCTTATTGTGACGCCAATGGGTGGCTTACGCCAGACATTAAACCAAATTAAGCAACTCAACATGGGCGACAAACCGATTTTAACAGCATGCAAAGGTTTTGAACTGGGCACCAGTTTATTGCCACATGAAGTCTGCCAAGAAATCTTGCCTACTAATTCACATATTGGCTTGCTATCTGGTCCTAGCTTTGCAAAAGAAGTGGCCGAACAAAAACCCTGCGCCATCACCCTTGCTTCAACAAACGAATCTTGGATTCGAGAACTTTGTCAGCAACTCAATACGCCAACCATGCGTTTATATGACAACAATGATGTCACAGGCGTTGCCGTAGGCGGCGCACTGAAAAATGTTATGGCCATCGCCACTGGTTTAGCGGACGGCTTAGAATATGGACTAAATGCCCGAGCTGCATTAATTACCCGCGGCTTAGCAGAAATGACCCGATTCGCTCAATCATTAGGTGCTCATCCACAAACCATGATGGGATTATCAGGCATGGGGGATTTAATCTTAACTTGCACAGGTGGTCTATCGCGAAATCGACAGGTTGGCTTAAAGCTGGCCGAAAATAAACCTTTAGCAACCATTTTAAAAGAACTTGGTCATGTTGCAGAAGGTGTTTATACCATTCAGGCAGCCTATGCTTTAGCACAAAAAATGCAAATTGATATGCCAATCACGCAAACATTGCTTCATCTCATTGAGGAAAAAATCAGTGCAGATACTGTTGCAGATCAATTAATGATGCGTGATCAAAAATCAGAATTTTAAATATTAATGCTGTAAATATTTTAAACATTTAACAAGCTCGATGTCATAAAATAGCGTATGATTCATTTTCTAAAAATTGTTATGAATCTATTACTATAGTAGGCACGGGCTTGTGAGCTTTTTATCAATTGAATTTGCACTGATTTTTCCTTTATTTTTTATTATTTATTGGTTTTTTCGCAGCAAACCTAAAATACAAAATACGTTACTTCTGCTAACAAGCTACGGCTTATTAGCAAGCTTTCATCCTTATTTTGCAGCCATCATTGCAGAGTATTCTATTGTTATTTACTTTTTCAGCAAACGAATACATGCCGCCAAAAAGCCCAAAACCTCAAAGCGCTGGTTAACATTATCACTCTTATTTTCAGTCCTGCATTTAGCAATTTTTAAATATTTTGACTTCTTTCACAGCAGTACCCAAGATTTATTACAAGCCTTAAATCTGAATGTATTACTCCCTAGCATGCAAATTATGGTGCCACTGGGCATTTCATTTTATACATTCCATTCAGTCAGTTACTTGGTTTCCATTCATAAGAAACAAATACAGCCTGCCTCATTCCCGCAATTTGCCCTATTTTTATCCTTTTTCCCAAGCGTTATTGCAGGGCCTATCAATCGGGCGGAAACCTTTTTACCTCAAATCCGAGTTACGCGACCACGGTACCCACGCCAGTTCAATCGTGCTTTGGTTTTAATTATTCTAGCCGTTGCCAAGGTTTACTGGCTAAGCGCACTATTGGCCAATACATGGGCAGATCCAGTA
>JASLFS010000061.1 GCA_030150505.1 Vitreoscilla sp.
CATCCCGAACAGGACCGTGAAACGACTTTGCGCCGATGATAGTATGGATTCCCATGTGAAAGTAGGTCACTGCCAAACGCCTTATACTAAGCCCCTAGCTATTGCTAGGGGCTTTTTTACGTTTGAAATAACCAAAACAATCAAAACAACCAAAACAACCAAAACAGCTCAGATAATACCAAAATAACCAAAACTGTAATGGTTCACTGATCTGGAACACATTGTTAGAGTGTTATGATTAACACTCAACAACGGGTAAAACTAGAGCCTAGCTGATAAGGGTACTTGATCAGCAATAACCTGAAGGATTAATGACTTAGCAATGTGCCATTTATAAGTGAATTTTTAAGCTGTATGTTTTTTAACTTTAGCTGTTTAGCTAGTAGCTTATGTCCAACACAGTGTACCTTTACAAATATCATAGTATGCGGCTAGTACAGCTAATTCAAAGCCATCCTCTTGGTGTAATAGATTTAATTTTTCTAAACTTTGCCGAATGGTTGCAGCTGTTGCTTTGGCATGATTGATGGTTGAATCTTCAATATCACCATCTTCAATCACATGCTCGTCGATTTTTTTTACAATTTTTCTAAGTGGCCCTTTTTCGGTTTTATCAGTATGCGCTGCTGTTACTGCTCCACAAAGGCTGTGCCCTAAAACAACGACTAATGGTGTTTTTAAGTATTTTATAGCGTATTGAATACTTCCTAAAACGGCATCATCGCAAACATTGCCTGCATTTTGGATGACAAACAAATCGCCAATATATTGATCGAATAATATATCAGCAGAAACCCTTGCATCAGAGCAACAAAGGACAACTGCGTATGGGTTTTGTCCTTTTTCAAATTCATGTAGTGGGCGAATATGATGTTGAAGTTCACCGTGCTCTCTTTTTAAAAATCGTTGGTTGCCTGCTTGAAGAACCTGTAATGATTCTTGCCAAGTACGTTGTTTCATGTTGCTGTCCATTTTCAGAATAAATTATCTTCAGTCACTACTTTCTTAGATTTTAAAGTTTCTAATATAAAAATCATAGGAAAGCTAAGGGGTTTATGGATATAAATCAAATATAAGGTATCACTAAATGAATAAAAAGTATTGATTTGGAAAATGACGATGATTTTTTTGAATGAAAAATTAAGGCATTTTTAAAATTTGAATAACTTGCAAGCAATAAAGATAATGATTATTATTAATAAAATTTAAGGAATAAATATGAAGCTTGAGATTCTCGATATCAGTAATTTACCATTAGTTAGGGTGCAGAAATTTCCAGAAACAATGGTTGAAATTAAGACTTGGATTGATGAGATAGAATACGTGATTTCTCTCGGTTCTGGTTATTCTTTGTATTATCCATCTGTTGAGGTGGTTTCAGAAAAAAACCGAGATATTGTTTTGGGGAGAAGATTACTTTCTTTATGGCTTAAGCGAGGTAAAGAACGTTTTCGTGAGTCGTTTAAATCAATCATAGCCGTTGCAATTGATGAAGAGCACCATGTGCAACTGCAAGAACTGGCGCCCACATTAGCAGGCATTTATGGCGTACCTTGTTATGTTGCAAGGAATGAGCAAGATGTTCAACAAGCTGTTAAAATTTTTGAGAATCTATTTTTCGTTTAATTACATGAAATGATTACTTAAAAGTCTTGGTATCCGTTACAATCAATGATGTTCTCACTTATGTGATGTGAGTAATTTTGATTAGGATACAAAATGACTTGGAGTGTTGATAAAAGTGCTAGTGTTTATGGTATTTCTCACTGGGGTGACGATTATTTTGCCATTAATGCTGCAGGTCATGTGGTGGTTAAACCAAGAGCAGACCAAGAAGTTTATATTGATGTATATCGATTAGTTGAAGAGCAAGTTCAAAAAGGATTGGACTTGCCAATGTTGTTACGTTTCCCTGATATTTTACAAGATAGGGTTAAGCGCTTATGTCATGCTTTTAATAAAGCAACTGAAAAAAATGATTATGCAGGCCAATATACTGCAATTTATCCCATTAAAGTAAACCAGCAAGAAAGTGTTATTAAGAATATTATTGAAACTCACCAGTTTTCAGATATTTCAATTGGTTTAGAAGCGGGTTCTAAGCCAGAATTAATGATTGTTTTGGCTTTTGCACCCATTGGTGGAACCATTGTTTGTAATGGTTATAAAGATAGAGATTTTATTCGCATGGCTCTAATGGGGCAAAGGTTAGGGCATCAAGTTTATATTGTCATCGAGCAAGAATCTGAAGTAGATTTAATTATTGAAGAATCTTTGAAAATGGGCATACAAGCCAATTTAGGTTTACGTGTCCGTTTGTCTTCTTTGTCTTCTAGTAAATGGGCAGATACGGGTGGCGATAAAGGTAAGTTTGGATTATCAGCTAGTCAGCTGTTAAATGTGTCTAGAAAATTATTAGATGCTGGGTTAACGGATACGGTTAAGCTCATGCATTTTCATATGGGCTCCCAGATTGCCAATTTGAATGACTACCGTTTAGGGTTTAGAGAAGCGTTGCGTTATTATGCAGAGCTACGAGATATGGGCATGCCATTGACCCATATTGATGTGGGTGGTGGATTGGGTGTGGATTATGATGGAACCAATTCTAGAAATGCGAGTTCTATTAACTATTCAATGAGTGAATACGCTCACGTAATTATCAGTATGCTAAAAGAATACTGCGATGAGAATGATATTCCTCATCCACATGTTTTTTCTGAATCTGGTCGTGCGATGACGGCGCATCATGCTGTTTTGGTTATGAATGTGACTGAAGTGGAAAGTTTGCCTAGTAATATTCCGGTTTTATCTGAAGAAGAGTTAGAGAATTTCTCTTTTCCAACACGTCGGTTGTTTGAATTTTTACAAAGTAATGATTCGGAAATGGTCACAGAAGTTTACTATCGAGTGACTCACTTTATGAGTGAAGCGAATATGCTTTATTTAGAAGGTAAAATTTCCTTAGCAGAGAAAGCCATTGCAGAGCAAGTTACTTCTGTATTGTGTCAGCGGTTATTGAAACAACTACATGCTTCTCAGCGCTCGCAGCGACAAGTATTTGATGATTTAACTGATCGCTTGGCTGATAAGTATTTTTGCAATTTCTCAGTCTTTCAAAGCTTGCCTGATACATGGGCAATTAATCAAGTATTGCCAATTATGCCTTTGCACCGATTGGAAGAAGAGCCAAATCGCAGGGCTGTATTGCAGGACTTAACATGTGATTCAGATGGAAAAGTATCACAATATGTTGACTCGCAAAGTATTGAAAGCAATATGCCGATACATGAATTTCGTGAGAAAGAGCCATATTTGTTAGGTGTTTTTTTGGTTGGCGCTTATCAAGAGATCCTTGGGGATATGCATAATTTATTTGGTGATACAGATTCAGTGAATGTGTATGTGACAGATGATGGGCAAGTCGAGCGACGTGGCTTGGATATGAAGGATACAATTGAAGACATGCTTCATTATGTTCATTTATCTGCGAATGATGTGTTGAATCAGTACGAGCAAAAAATACGCTATGCTAAATTAAGCGAGGAAGATCGGAAAAGTTATTTTGCTACTTTTTGTCATGGTCTAAAACAATCATCGTATTTGCAAGCTTAAAGTGCAGAATAAGCAACCAGAGCCTTTCTGGTTGCTAAATTAAAGAAGATGCTTGTTATTTTTGCATGGATTGCTTTGAATAAAATTGAGCGGTCATTTTTATGAAAAATACCGCGATTAATCATCATAAATAAAAAATTTAAAACAAAGCTGTTAAAGTGATTGTGGAAATGATGAGCTATCGCTATAATACATTGCTTCTATGGCATGAGTGCCATGTCAAAAAGCACGTAACACTTCCTATTTTGGTTGTGTGGCGTGTTTTTTTTTAGCCAAAAAAAGATGACTGGTGAAATTGGGCGCCGTTTTGACTCAATAAATAACACATGACAACAGGAACAGATAATATGACAACGCCAGCAATATTGGTTTTAGCTGATGGTAGTTTATTTGAAGGTACTGCCATTGGTGCAGTAGGGCAAACAGTTGGAGAAGTGGTATTCAATACTTCAATGACTGGTTACCAAGAAATTTTAACTGATCCATCTTATGCGAAACAAATCATTACACTGACTTATCCCCATATTGGTAATACAGGGATGAATTCCGAAGATGAGGAATCTAGCAGTGTTCATGCAGCAGGTTTGGTTATTCGTGATTTACCATTGTTAGCAAGTAATTTTCGTAGCGAAGAGAGTTTAGAGGCTTATTTGAAACGCCACAATGTAGTGGCAATTGCTGATATTGATACCCGTCGCCTGACACGCATTTTGCGCGATAAAGGCGCTCAAGCTGGCTGCATTATGGCTGGTAACGACTTGGATATTAACAAGGCGCAAGAGCTAGCCAAGGAATTTGGTAGCATGGCTGGTATGGATTTAGCAAAAGCAGTGACATGTGAGCAATCTTACGAATGGACTGAAGGTGAATGGCGTCTGGGTAGTTCATTTCAACAACCAGAAAAACAGCCATTGCATGTTGTCGCTTATGATTTTGGTGTGAAACGCAATATTTTGCGCATGCTAGCTGATCGAGGTTGTCGACTTACTGTTGTGCCTGCGACAACGCCTGCAAAAGATGTTTTAGCACTTAATCCTGATGGTGTTTTCTTATCAAATGGTCCTGGAGATCCAGAGCCATGTGAATATGCTATTGCTGCGATTCAAGAAATCTTGGCAAATGATAAACCAGTATTTGGTATCTGTTTAGGGCACCAATTGCTAGGATTATCAGTTGGCGCAAAAACTGAAAAAATGAAATTTGGTCATCATGGTGCAAACCATCCAGTACAAGAATTGTCTTCTGGAAAAGTGATGATTACAAGCCAAAACCATGGTTTCCAATTAAATGAAGCTAGCTTGCCTGAGAATATAGAAGTCACACATCGTTCATTGTTTGATGGTTCTATTCAAGGTGTTCGTTTGAAAGATAAATCAGCATTTTCTTTTCAAGGACACCCAGAAGCAAGTGCTGGTCCTAATGATGTTGCTTATTTGTTTGACCAGTTTATCGATAGTATGAATCAATAAAATAGCATTTTTAGGCAGCCATTAGCTGCCTAAATGTTATGGGTAAGCTGAATATGTTTGGAATTAATGATTTAACTGCTTATGTTTTAGGTGTTATTGCAATTATTTTATTGCCAGGACCTAACTCAATGTTTTGTCTGACTGTTGCTGGGCAGTATGGTGCTAAAGTTGCTTATCGAGCTATTGCTGGTATTTTTTTGGGCGATAGCTTATTAATGTTAGCAACCGTACTAGGTGCTGGCACAGTTCTTAAAACATATCCTACTATTTTTTGGGTGGTTAAATTATTGGGTGGTTTGTATTTGGCCTATATTGGCTTTAGCTTATTAAAAGCCGGTGTGCAAGCTTGGAATAAGCCAACGCCAATAGCTGATAGCGTACAAGCCAAGCTAAAAAATCCAAATGTATTTCGTCGGGCTTTAACCCTTAGTTTATTGAATCCGAAAGCAATTTTATTTTTACTATCGTTTTTTGTGCAATTTGTTGACCCAACATACGCTCATCCGATGCTGTCATTTTTGATTCTTGGATTGATCTTACAAATTGTGAGTATGTTGTATTTGAATACATTGGTTTTTAGTGGCGTGCATTTGGTTGCCTGGTTTAAACGCTCTCGGAAATTTGCAGCATTAGGCATGAGTAGCGTTGGATCTTTATTTATAGGCTTCGCCGTCAAACTTTGGCTTGCTACAGTGAGCTAAACATAGAGAATACTGAAATTAAGAAGAGAATATTATGCCAAAACGTACAGATTTAAAATCTATTTTGATTATTGGCGCAGGACCAATTGTGATTGGTCAGGCTTGTGAGTTTGACTACTCAGGTGCGCAAGCATGTAAAGCTTTGCGAGAAGAGGGTTATCGTGTCATTTTGGTAAACTCTAATCCTGCTACCATTATGACAGACCCAGAAATGGCTGATGTAACCTACATTGAGCCAATCTTATGGGAAACTGTTGAAAAGATTATTGAAAAAGAACGCCCAGATGCGATTTTGCCAACGATGGGTGGTCAGACAGCACTGAATTGTGCTTTGGATTTGAGTCGCAATGGCGTATTGGCAAAATACAATGTTGAATTAATTGGTGCAACAGAAGATGCAATCGATAAAGCTGAAGACCGTGGCCGCTTTAAAGATGCGATGGCTAAAATTGGTTTAAGCTGCCCACAGTCTTATGTGGTTCACAGCATGAATGAAGCATTGGCTGCACAAACGAAAGTAGGTTTTCCAACCTTAATTCGCCCATCATTTACAATGGGTGGTTCAGGTGGTGGTATCGCTTATAACAAAGAAGAATTCATGACCATCTGTGAGCGTGGTTTTGATGCTTCTCCAACGCATGAATTGTTGATTGAGCAATCTGTTTTGGGTTGGAAAGAATATGAAATGGAAGTTGTTCGTGATAAATCGGACAATGCCATTATTATTTGCTCAATTGAAAACTTTGACCCAATGGGTGTACATACTGGCGATTCAATTACTGTTGCGCCAGCACAAACTTTAACTGATAAAGAATACCAAATTATGCGTAATGCCAGCTTGGCTGTATTGCGTGAAATTGGTGTTGATACCGGTGGTTCTAATGTTCAATTTGCTGTTAATCCTGAAAATGGCGAGTTGATTGTTATTGAAATGAACCCTCGTGTTTCTCGTTCTTCTGCATTGGCATCTAAAGCCACTGGTTTTCCGATTGCCAAAGTTGCAGCTAAATTGGCAGTGGGTTATACCTTGAACGAATTGCAAAATGATATTACAGGCGGACGCACGCCAGCTTCATTTGAGCCATCAATTGATTATGTGGTTACAAAAATCCCTCGTTTTGCATTTGAAAAATTCCCAGCAGCCGATGATCGCCTAACCACACAAATGAAATCAGTTGGTGAAGTGATGGCTATGGGTCGTACTTTACAAGAGTCAATGCAAAAAGCATTGCGTGGTTTAGAAACTGGTTTATGTGGTTTTGATCCTCGCACAACAGATGCAGTGGTGATTCAGCGTGAATTGGCGAATCCGGGCCCTGAGCGTATGTTGTATGTTGCAGATGCTTTTCGCATCGGCATGAAACAAGAAGAAATCTTTGATATTTGTGCAATCGATCCATGGTTCTTAGCGCAAATTGAAGATTTGGTTCAAGAAGAACAAAAAGTTGCTTCAGGCAGCCTAAAAGATTTGGATTTTTCTACTTTCCGTCGTTTAAAACGCAAAGGTTTCTCTGATAAACGATTGTCACAGCTTTTGAATATTAGCGAGAAGGAAGTTCGTGAAGCACGTTATGCATTAAATCTTCATCCTGTTTACAAACGTGTTGATACTTGTGCTGCTGAATTTGATACTGATACGGCATATTTGTATTCAACATATGAAGAAGAATGTGAAGCTCAGCCAAGCGATAAGAAAAAAATCATGATTCTTGGTGGCGGTCCAAATCGTATTGGACAAGGTATCGAGTTTGATTATTGCTGTGTTCATGCATCTTTGGCATTGCGTGAGTCTGGTTTCGAAACCATTATGGTGAACTGTAACCCTGAAACAGTTTCGACTGATTTTGATACATCTGATCGTTTGTATTTTGAACCATTAACTTTAGAAGATGTATTGGAAATTGTTCGTGTGGAAAATCCACATGGTGTTATTGTGCATTATGGTGGTCAAACGCCATTGAAATTGGCCAATGCATTGGTTGAAAATGGGGTTAATATTATTGGTACATCTGCAGATAGCATTGATGCTGCCGAAGACCGTGAACGCTTCCAAAAAGTATTGAATGACTTAGGCTTGCGCCAACCGCCTAACCGCACTGCTCGTGCTGAAGATGAAGCCATTGTGTTGGCCAATGAGATTGGTTACCCATTGGTGGTTCGTCCTTCATACGTACTAGGCGGCCGTGCCATGCAAGTGGTGCATTCAGATGATGAATTACGCAAATACATGAACGAAGCTGTGCAAGTTTCAGAAGATAGCCCTGTATTATTGGATTTCTTCTTGAATCATGCGATTGAAGTGGATGTGGATTGTGTTTCTGATGGCAAAAACATTGTTATTGGCGGTATTATGCAGCACGTTGAGCAAGCTGGTGTTCACTCAGGTGACTCAGGTTGTTCATTGCCACCATATTCTTTAAGTGAAGATATTCAAGAAGAAATTCGCCGTCAAACCAAAGCAATGGCTTATGCATTGAATGTAGTTGGTTTAATGAACGTTCAGTTTGCAGTACAAGATAATGTGGTTTATGTGTTAGAGGTTAACCCTCGTGCATCTCGTACTGTACCATTTGTGAGTAAAGCAACCAGCGCGCCATTGGCAAAAATTGCTGCTCGTGCCATGGCTGGCATTAGTTTGGTTGATCAAGGATTTACCAAAGAGATTATTCCTGATTATTATTCAGTAAAAGAAGCTGTGTTCCCATTCATTAAATTCCCTGGCGTTGATACCATTTTAGGACCTGAAATGCGTTCAACTGGTGAAGTAATGGGTGTTGGACCAACTTTCTCTGAAGCTTATTTGAAAGCACAATTAGGTGCTGGTGAGCGTTTGCCAAAAGTAGGTAAAGTATTTATATCTGTTCGTGAAGAAGATAAACCTCACTTAGAAACCATGGCTCGTAATTTCCAAGAGCAAGGTTATGGTTTATGCGCAACTCGTGGTACGGCTAAACAATTAACAGAACAAGGTTTCTTTGTACAAACTGTTAACAAAGTATTAGAAGGTCGTCCACATATTGTTGATGCGATTAAAAATGGTGAAATTGCAGTGGTTGTAAATACAGTGACTAGCGATTCACAAGCAGTTTCAGATAGCCATTCGATTCGTCGCAGTGCTTTGAATCAACGCATTCCATTGTACACAACCTTAGCAGGTGGTGAAGCGGTGAGTGAAGGTGTGAAAAGTATTGCTGGCACTGAAGTTTATTCAGTTCAAGA
>JASLFS010000080.1 GCA_030150505.1 Vitreoscilla sp.
ATCATAGTCAAGATATAGGTTGTTATTATATTTAACACCCCTCATATAGTCTGAATAATTAGTGAAGTAATTTGAAACATTCGTTACCCAACCACGTCGACCATTCGCATCACCATCAGACATAAAGATGACATAATTCTTCTGGCAACGATAATCAACAGTATCAATCAGCTTATTAATGCCTTGCAAAAAACTCTCTGTTGATGGTGTACCACCACCAGCAGCTAACCAGCTAATTCTCTCTTTAGTCTCTAGCCAATTATTCGGATCATCGTATTTTGCTGGAAAGTTCATATTAGGCCCATAGAGGGTTCTATCAATATATCGCTGTCCATTATTATGCAATGTATGCAAACCCCATCGCATTCTATCTTGGTATTTGCTAACAATAGTATCTAAAACATTTTTAGTAATGGACATGCGAGACTTACCACTATTGTATCGACTTGGATTAGAGTTACTCTCTGGAACCCATTGCATACTGCCCGAGTCATCGATAAACAATAAAACATTTGGTTTCGCACCTTCTGCGCTCGTAATTTCAACTTCACTTTGCAAGTGTAACGGCGCATACGGAAAAGGAGATGTGTTCGCAGCAACCTGCGCACAAAGAAAGCCTAAGCAAATTAAACTGAGTAGCTGCTGATTTTTTTTTGACATAATTTTATTTCAATTATTAATTTCATATTCATTTTATTGATATAAATCAAAAAATATTTAAATATAATAACCATTTAAATAGCGATGTTATTCTATTAACATTTTAATTTTAATTGGCTCCTATTTTCAATACTTATTTAAATATTACCAAATTAAACAAGACTTTGAAATGCAATCATCATTAATTAAATCTATTAAACGAAATCAAACTATCTAATTACTAAACAAATTCATCAACTTAAAACAAAAAAATGTCCTTAAAAAAAATTTAAAAAAATTTAACCATTTTTACAACATAAGGTAATATTAAATTGCTGGATTTATCATAAAAAACAAAATAGCATGAATATGGCAACCCTAAATTTGCCTAAAAATGCTATTAATTCCCAAAAAAAAGGAATAAAAATGACTGAAACAACAGAAATAATCATGGGAGCACTGCTAGGAATTATCATTATCTGCAGCTGTCTTGCCGCAGTGATTGGCTTCGCAAAGGGGATATTCAAGATAATGAACAACGAGTCTTATCATCAAATGGATAGACAACAAAGAAAAAAAGCATTAAAACCAATGATTAAAAAGTCAGGAAGATTCCTATTAATTGCGGTAATCGCCTTTATGCTTCTTATTGTTCTATCAATATTCTTTTAATGCCATCCTCAGCCAAGACAAAAGATAACATTCAAAAATACTGCATTAAACATATAATAATTAATATAAAAACCTATCAAATATTGGCTGTATTTGATAGGTTTAGCACATATAAAAACATCATAAAATCAAATAGGTAAACTGTAAGTTAGCTTAACAGTATCCATGGGCACATCTGTTTTAACACTTTGTATGGCTCGAATGGTCGTTAATTTCTTCGCATGAAATTCCCGATAAGCATCCAAATCCTTTGTCACAATACGCAACCAAGCATCACATTCCCCGGCCATCAAATGGCATTCGATAATCTCAGGCATATCCTGAATAGCATCAATAAAATGGCTAATGGTATCCGCATCCTGCGCTTTAAACCAAACCCTTGAAAAAAGCACCAAACCCGCCCCAACCTTACTGCCATCAACAACCGCAATATAGCGCTTAATAACACCAGCCTCCTGTAAAAGCTTAACTCTTCTTAAGCAAGGTGATGGCGACAAGCCAACCAGTTGCGCAAGCTCTGTATTTTGTAAGCTCGCATCTTTTTGTAGCGCTCGTAAAATACGCCTATCTATATTATCTAATTTAATTGACATTGGATTCTAATCTTTTAAATATTATTGAAATTGAAAGCTAAAATTAATATTATTTATAATAACTACAATCAAAAATTTTAACAATAAAAGCTTACAATATCAGCTCATTGATTAAGGCATACACATCATGACATACGATAATATTTTATTATTTGGCATCACCGTGTTCCCATTGGTTTGCACCCCGGGACCAGATGTTTTATTTATTGCATCTCAAGGCTTAACCGCTGGCAAAAAAGCAGTTATGAAAGCCAATATGGGCATATTAACTGGCTATTGCATCCATGCCATTCTCAGCGCACTTGGCATCGCTGCTTTAGTTGCGGCTTCGCCCATGTTATTTAATATCATTCGTGGAATTGGCATTGCTTATCTATTGTATTTGGCTTTTAGCATGATTCGCTCAGCCATGAAAAAGAGCATTTTGGAAATGGCACAAGAAGGAAAAGTTGAAAAACACTTATTTAGAAAAGGGTTTTTAACCAGCTTTTTAAACCCAAAAGGCTTGTTAATTTATTTAGCTATCCTACCCAATTTTATTAATAAATCTGGTAGCTATGCCATGCAATCATTAATGTTGGCAAGTATTTTTATCATCAGCTGTGCCATCGTTTATAGCATTATTGGCTTCTCTTTATCAGCTCTAGGCTCTCGTGGTAAACCAAGCGATCAAAAAAGACGATTGGTGGAAGGTTTTTCCGGCAGTTTATTGCTATTGGCAGCTGGTTTTATTGCCAAAAGCTAAGCTTCTATGAAATCACTCCATAAAAAAGCCAAGCATTTAAAAACATAAATGCTTGGCTTGCTTTATCAATGTATCCGATTACCCTATGCCTAATCCAGGCAGTTTAGATAAAGATACATTTTCCTCTTGATAAACCATCCCTTTTGGCGCATCCATTAACCACAATGGCGCATCAAAATCACAATAAACAACATTGGGATGACTAGCTGCAAAATGAGCAGCAGCACAAACTGACATTGAAGATTCCATCATTGAACCAATCATGCATTGAATGCCATATAGCGCACCTAAATCAGCAATTTTCTTCGCTTCGCCAATGCCACCGCACTTCAATAACTTAATATTCAACAAATCAACAACTCGATTTTTGAGCAATTCAAATGCATCTTGTGGTGAGAAAATACTTTCATCAGCCATAATCAAACTTGATACATTATCAGTCACATATTTCATGCCATCAAAATCTTTGGCATGAACTGGTTGCTCAATCCAATCAACATTAAAAGCCAAGCGCTCAAGCTCTCGAATAACCTGAATAGCCTCTTTCGGTTTCCAGCCCTGATTTGCATCCAAGCGCAAGCAAATATTCGCAGAAATCACTTCATCAATGGCTGTAATGCGTTCAATATCCAAATGGGGATTATTTCCCACTTTGATTTTTAAGGCAGAAAAACCATTACTAACTGCTTTTCGTGCAGCAGCTTGCATAACTTCAGGTGCATCTAAACCAATGGTCATACAAGTGGTTAATGGTTTATTTCCACCCAAAACCGCATACAATGGTTGCTCCAGCTGTTTTGCAAACAAATCATGCAAGGCAATATCAACCGCTGCTTTGGCACTCATATTATTGATACAAGCCCGATGCATTTTCGCTAATAAAATATTTAGGTTGCTAGCATCCTCGCCCAACAAAGCCGCTTGAATCGGTCCTTCAATGGCAGCAATAATGCCCTCTTTTGAATCTCCCGTAATAACCCATGTTGGCACCGTTGCCCCTATTCCAACCAAACCGCTATCGGTATGAATTGAGACTTCAATATTGTCAATTTCATGAGCTACTCTCAGCGCCGTTTTAAACGGTGTATGCAGCTTTAATTGACTTGTCTGACAGCATACTTTTGTAATAATCATCTGAATTCTTTCTATTTTTCTTTACAACATAGCAAGCAAATTACCAATCAACATTCCAAAATACGTTCCCAAAAACGAACCCATCAACGCCATCAGCACACCAATTGGAATCAATGATTTATGATAACTTGCAGCCAACATCGGCGCAGAAGCCATACCGCCAATATTCGCCAAACTAGCAACGCCTAAGGTAAATAAATCATAGCGGAACAACTTGCCTAACAATAACATCACAACCAAGTGAATAAACAAAATAACAAAACCAGAAACCAAATAAATAGGAGCTTGTGCCAAATTGCTAAAATCAGAACGAGAAGCGATTAAAGCAATAATGGTATACAGCATGACATTAGACACTTCCATTGACCCTGGCATTCTAGATACAGGCGTGACTGCCAAAACCAAACCAATCATTGATGCAATCATAATGGTCCATGTTGTACCATTAATCACGTCACCTACTGGCGGTAAAATCTTGCCCAACCAAATACAAAAAGCCGAAACCGATAAACCAATTCCCAACGAATACATCATGTGCTGAAAAGTAATTGGTTCTTCTTTTTCTTCTTCCAAATCCAAATGAGCAGCAGAATCTGTCAAAATACTTTTTGCCCCTGTCCATTGATTAAAACGAGGAGCGAAAGGAATTAACCAAAATAAGAACATCACCCAAACAGCGTAGTTAATCGTATCCATCATCAAAACATAACCAAACAAATTGCTGGGTACTGATAAAATATCTTGTACCGCAACCATGTTGGCAGAACCACCTGTCCAACTGCCTGCTAATGCGCCAAAAGCGCGCCATGTGCCATCAATATAAAAACCTTTAAACAGCACATAAGTCAGCGCAAAGGCCACAAAAATACTGGCAACGGCACAAGCATACGCAGCAAGCATTCTTGGTCCAAGTTTGATAATGCTACGCACATCACATTTTAATAACATCAAAACCAACATTGCTGGTAACAATGCCCCACGAACAGATGAATACGTTTCTTTAATCGCGTCATTCTCAGCAAATAACCCCGCTGTATTCATGATGGCTGCCACAATATAAATCAACACCACCGCAGGTAGAAAATTAAATACTTTCCTTGCATTAGCAAACTGCTGAAAACCAACCATCGCAGCCGCCAAAGCAACTAAAACAGCTATATAGGCAAATCCTTGTTCAATCATTCCCATCCTCCTAAATAAAAATCGCCTATTTGCTCTGGGCACAAAAAAATCCGGCCAAATATCTATCAAACCCATCATTAAAATGGGCTTGTTAATATTTGGCCGGATTTTATTTCGATTCAGAAACAAAGCAGCTCAAAAAAGCTACTTGGCATCGCTTTGCTTAATTTGTTGATATTTTTTTTGTGCATCTTTCAATGCAACTACCAAAGCTTTTTGCGAGGCGCCAAAATAGCGTGTGTTAATACTGTCAATGATGTCGCTATTAAACAGGTGCTTACCAACCATCATACTTCGTACAAATTGGTTCGTTAGTGTCACTGTTGCAGAGCATTCAACATCAATAATGACATCTGTTGTCCGGTCAATCACCAAGCCTATAAAGTAAGATTTGAACTTTTCTGTTATAGGGTTATTTAATGGAGATTTTGCGTCCCCGACAACATAAATGGTGTTTTCATGGAAAGCCATAATCACCACCTTTTATCTGAAAAATGAAAACAAAAAATTGTATCATTTTTACTTTATGCTGGCTTTAACTTAACAATCAATTGTTAATTTCTGTAAAGCCAATCCTCAAAAATATATCATTGAATAAACAAAACAACAACATTTTTTATTCGTTTGCTCACATTTAATTATTTTGCCTGCTCGGCATTCATGATGACCAAGCCATCATCAATAATCTCAATGTGCTTATTTAATCAGGCTATTCATCTAAAACAGAATACTTTTAATATAGGCAAAAGATAAACAACATGGTTTAATAGAAAGATTATTTACAAAAAAATGACGTTGTTGCAAATGAATACTCAACATCGACCAAAGATTATCCAATCCTTGTTAGACACTGATTTATATAAATTCAGTATGTTACAAGTGATTCTGCATCAATTCCCCCAAACCCATAGTGTTTATCATTTCCGTTGCCGAAATCTTGACGATATCACCTACCCATTGGCTGAAATTAAAGAAGAATTAGAATGGGAGCTTGATCGCTTATGTGAGATGAAATTCGCTGATGAAGAGCTAAGTTATTTACGCAGCTTGCGTTTTATCAAAAGTGACTTTGTTGACTACTTAGAATTATTCCAACTAAAACGACGTTTTATTACCGTTTCAATCGACAGTTGCAATCGCTTGGATATTCGAGTTGAAGGCCCCATGATTCAAGCCATGTTCTTCGAAATATTTGTACTTGCTATTGTCAATGAGCTTTATTTCCGCCGCTTAGAAACAGCGGATGTTTTAGCAGAAGGCGAGCGCCGCCTACAAGCTAAAGTGAAACAACTGAAAGAATTCAACCTTTCTCAACATCCCGATGAGCCTCCATTCTTAATCTCTGATTTTGGTACTCGCCGCCGCTATAGCTATGCTTGGCAACGCCATGTCATTGAAACCCTGCATCAAGCTGCACCCAATATTGTGCGCGGTACCAGCAATGTATATATCGCAAAACAAATGAACATTACGCCAATTGGCACCATGGCTCATGAGTTTATGCAAGCCTTTCAAGCGCTAGATGTTCGTTTACGCAATTTCCAAAGAGCGGCGTTAGAAAGCTGGGTTCATGAATACAGAGGTGATTTAGGAATTGCTTTAACCGATGTTGTTGGCATGGATGCTTTCTTGCGTGATTTTGATTTGTATTTTGCAAAACTGTTTGATGGTTTGCGCCACGACAGCGGTGATCCTTATGAATGGGGTGATAAAGCTTATGCGCATTATCAAAAATTGCGCATTAATTCCCGTACCAAAATGCTCACGTTTAGCGATGGATTAGACATTCAAAGTTCTTGGGCATTACATCAATACTTTAAAAATCGCTTCCAAACCAGTTTTGGTATTGGCACCAATCTAACCAACGATTTAGGGCATAAAACCTTAAACATCGTTTTGAAATTGGTTGAATGCAACGGTCAATCTGTCGCTAAAATTTCAGATACACCTGGAAAAACCATGACTGATAACGATACTTTCTTAGCCTATTTGCGCCAAGTATTTGAAATTGAAGAGCCGTTAGCGGATTAATAAACAATCCACTTACTAAAAAAAGCGCTATATAGCGCTTTTTTTAACGTCGAATATCCTGCACCGCTAATAATTGATGCTCCAAAACAGGTAATTTTTGTCGAATACTCTGCAAATAACGCCAAGAAATATCAGCATACACAATGCCCTCGCCTTCAGGCAGCATGTCCATGATTTCCCCCCAAGGATTAATAATCATCGAATGTCCAAATGTTCGCCGACCATTATCATGCCGCCCGCCTTGCCCAGAAGCAATCACATAACATTGATTTTCCACTGCTCTGGCCTGCAATAACATTTGCCAATGTGCTTTACCAGTCGTATAAGTAAATGCCGCAGGTAAAACCAAAACATCAAATGGCGCTTGCGCACGAAAAAACTCAGGAAACCGCAAATCATAACAAATCCCCTGTGCAATTCCATGTTCGCCCAAACGAAGCTTAGGAATCACTTGCCCAGCTTCAATGCTATCTGCTTCATGATAGCTTTCACCTAATCCAGAAAAACCAAATAAATGCATTTTGTCGTAACGACTTAAACACTCACCATTTTCATCAAACACCAGCATCGTATTGAAAACTTGCTGCTGATGCCTTGTTTTTAATGGAATGCTGCCACTGAATAAAACAATTTGTTTTTCTTGAGCAAGCTCCCTTAACGCTTCCTGTAAAACACCTTGCCCAAATGTTTCCGCATATTTCAATTTATCAAATTCATTTTGCCCCATAATCGGCCAATATTCTGGCAATACCACCCACTTTGCGCCATTTTCAGCAGCTTCACGAACCAAACCTTGCATGGCTTGAATGTTTTTATCAACATCAACTCCTGAAACCATTTGAATACTAGCAACCTTTAATACCTGATGTTGTAACATTTCCCCATCCCTGACTTGTTTTTCCAATTAAAGCTTATTATGCTGATATTCTTGTTAGCTGAATAGAACCAAAGTTGCCATGCACACTTATTTAGAAAAATCTCGCCCTTATTCTCAATTTCTAGACCTGAATTTAACGCAAAATCGCTTACAATTTGATTGGCTAGAAACCCACTTAAACCAAGCAATATCAAAAGAAACTTTTCAACAATTCGCACCATGGCAAACATTTTTCAGTGACCAAGATGAAGTCGGCTTTAAAAAAGCCTTACGCCAACTACGATTGCATGTTGTTACTCACATTATTTGTCGTGACCTTTGCCGTGTTTCCACATTGTCAGAAGTCACTCAAACCATTACCAATCTAGCCGAATTTGCCATTGAACAATCATTACCATTTGCACAGCACATCTATCAACAGCGCTATGGCGAACCCATAGGTGCTTACACAACAGAACACCAATCCTTAACAGTTATCGCCATGGGGAAAATGGGTGGCAACGAATTAAACGTTTCTTCTGATATCGATTTAATTTTTACCTATCCAGAATCAGGACAAACCAATGGTAAACGCAGCATTGATAACCAAGATTTTTTTATCAAAGTCGGTAAAAAACTCATCCAGCTAATCGACGACATCACCGAAGATGGACAAGTATTTCGGGTTGATATGCGATTGCGCCCCAATGGAGATTCAGGTGCATTAGCCATTAGCGAAAGCGCATTAGAACAATACTTGATTACACAAGGACGAGAATGGGAACGATATGCTTGGCTAAAAGCCAGAGTCATTAGCGCAGGCAAAAATGGCATTGCTTCATTGGTAAAACCCTTTGTTTACCGCAAATATTTAGACTTTTCGACTTACGAAGGCTTACGAGATTTACACCAGCAAATTCGCCACGAAGTTCTTAAAAAAGAAAAATTTGATAACATTAAATTTTTCTTTTTTAAGAACTTCGTGGCGA
>JASLFS010000017.1 GCA_030150505.1 Vitreoscilla sp.
CGTCAACTACTTTAACAACCTTTTTTACAAAAATAATAGAAAAATTCAACAAATGCCTATTTATTAACAACTTTTATTTCAAATCTATTAACTACTTTTTTAAAATCACACCCAACATCTGGTAACTTGCCTTTCAACTCAAACTCAATATCAGTGTAAATATAGTCTGCAAAAATGGCTATAAAGCAATTATTGGCAGAAATAATGCTATTTATGACGAAATGAGGATGGCTTTTACGCCTTGTTATAGACAGCTGACCTAAATAAATATGAAAAAAGCTGTCCGAGTAAACTCGGGCAGCTTAATGAAGAATCCTGAGAAATAACGTCTTACAACGTCAAGCCACCAGTAACCTCTAAAACAGCACCACTCACATAACTAGCTTCATCACTCGCTAAGAATGCGTATACATTCGCAATTTCACTTGGCTCAGCCAAACGTTTCATTGGAACTTTATCTGCCATAGCACCTAATACTTTTTCTGGCATGTCTTTTAAAATTGGAGTTGCAACGAAGCCTGGGCACACCGCATTAACACGAATTCCTTTTTTACCCAACTCACGAGACCATGTTTTAACAAAACCAATAACGCCAAATTTTGTTGCAGCATAGTTTGTTTGACCAAAGTTACCGTACACACCAACTACCGAACTAGCATTCAAGATAACACCATTACCTTGAGCAACCATTGTATCTACTAAAGCACGAGTAACGTTATATGTACCTTTTAGGTTTACATCAATAACTTTATCGAATTGATCTTCAGTCATTTTTACCAACTGAGCATCCATAACGATACCTGCATTATTAACTAACACATCAATACGACCAAAATCTTTTAGTACAGCTTCACGCATTGCTGTAATTTCATCATTTTTTGTCACATCAACGATGTAACCTGCGGCTTTTCCGCCTGCTGCTTTAATCTTTTCAACTACAGCATCAATGTTAGCTTGATTCAAATCACAAACAGCAACAACCGCACCTTCTTGTGCAAATTTCAATGCTGTAGCTTCACCAATACCACTAGCAGCTCCTGTAATAACTGCAACTTTATCTTGTAAACGCATTTTTCTCTCCTTAATTTTAATAAGAACTTAACCAAAACCAAATTTTTAGACAAATTCCATATACAGACAATAACGTAAATTATTGCACTGCACAATAGACAATACTCATCCGGTTTAGATTATTTACTTAATTTTTTGCAAATAGTTATTAAATTGCTCAATTTAATGACTATTTACAGTTTTACGCCCCAAGAGTCTCAATGCATTTAATACAACCAGCAAGCTACTACATGCCATACCAAGTGCCGCTATCCATGGTGTAACAATACCAAAAGCAGCCATCGGCAGTGCTACTATGTTATAGCACAAAGCCCACCATAAATTCTCATGAATAATTTTACGAGTTCTTTTTGCCAAATCCAATGTTTGCGGAATCAAGGTTAGACTTGGCTTTAACATCACCATATCACTTCCTTCTCTAGCAACATCGGCACCACTTCCCATTGCCAAAGAAACATTCGCTTGCGCCAGAACAGGAACATCATTAACCCCATCCCCAACCATCATCACTACTTTATCTTGATCTTGTAATTGCTTAACAAAAAACAACTTATCTTCAGGAGTTGCTTCTGCATGAATATTTTCAATGCCCAATTCTTTTGCTAAAGACTGAACCGCTTGATAATAATCACCACTTAAAATATGAAGATTCAAACCCTTAGCCTTTAAACCACTAAGCATATTTTTTGCTTCAGGCTTAACAGTGTCTTTTAGATAAAAAACAGCTTGGATATTATGTTCATCACCTAAAGCAATTAAACTACATCCTTCAATATTCTGATAAATATCTTGTGGAACATTTACACCAGCAATTTGAGCAACAAATTGAACCCGACCGATACTCCAAATATTACCATTTACCTGAGCAGTAACGCCCTGCCCAACGGTATTAATCAAATTACTCAATACTAGGTTTTGCTGATTACCACTCTCAACCTCCATTGCTTTAATAGCATCAGCAATCGGGTGCTCTGATGATCGTTCCAAATGCTGCGCAATCATAATTAGCATTTGATTATCCATCTGTCCGAGATTTTCCCAGCTCACAACAGATGGCTGGCCGTGTGTTAATGTCCCAGTTTTATCAAAAACAACATCGGTAACATGAGCCAAGGCTTCAAGGGTGTGTCCTTTACTAATTAAAATACCTCTTTCGGCCAAATGACCAGTTGCCGCAGCCAATGCGGCTGGCGTTGCTAAAGATAAGGCACATGGACAAGTAATAACCAATAAAGAAACTACCACCCACATTGCTTTTTCTGCATCTGCGATATACCACCACAAACCAAAAATCAATATAGCAAAAAGTAACAACGCCATAATGAACCATGAAGCATATTTATCTGCCAAAACAGCTATTTTAGGCTTTTGTGCTAAAGCATTATCAAGCAATCTAACAATGCTTGATAATCGGGTATTCATACCAACAGCAGTGGTTTGAATCGTCAATGGACTGGCTATATTCATCGTTCCCGCTACAACCGCATCACCTTGTTTTTTACCAACAGGCAAGCTTTCTCCCGTCAGCATTGCCTCATTAACCTCTGAGTAGCCACGCAAAATTTTGCCATCAATTGGAATGACCTCCCCTGGCTTAACAAGCACGACATCAGCTGGTTTAATCTTAGCAACAACGGCTTCTTGAATGCCTTCAGATTCAGGATAATTTGGTAGCAAATGACAAAAAGCGGGTACCAGTTTAACCAATCTCTCAGTGGCATCACCCGCTTTCCTCCTTGCTACCTGCTCCAAATAACGTCCACCTAGCAGCAGAAAAACGAACATGGAAATAGAGTCAAAGTAAATATCTTTAACTTCACCTACAAATAAAGCATAACAACTAGCAATAAAAGCCAATACAATAGCTATCGTAACTGGCGTATCCATTCCAACACGTTTATTTTTAATATCCCGAGCAAATCCTTGATAAAAAGGAATGGCTGAAAATAGCATTACTGGTAACGTTAAAATCATACTTGTTGCATGTAATAAACTTAAAAATGGCTCTTCAATATCACCATATAAATATGTTGGTACGGCATACATCATCACCTGCATCATTGATAAGCCAGCAACCCATAACCGATTCAGTGCTTTCTTTCTTTCTTTTTGCACTTGTTCTTCATAACGCGTGGTATCAAAAGGATGTGCTTGGTAACCCGTTTGCTGAATCTTTAATAAAATATCAGATAGTTGAACTTTTTCATTATCCCAAAGCACACGGGCTCGTTGAGTGCTGTAATTTAAATCGACTTGAATTACGCCTACTAATCGCAACAATTGCTGTTCAATCAACCACACACAAGCTGCGCATGTAATGCCATTTAATAACAAAACCGCTTCTCGCTGATTTTCTTTGCTAATGTGCACAAACTCTTCTTGTACTTCATCTAAATCATAGAGCTTTAATTGTGCCAACACCTCTTCTGGTGGCAAGGATGCTTGCTCCGCATCTGCTGTACGCTGTAAATAATAAGCATCCAATCCAGCATCAATAATGCTTTGAGCAACAGCTTGACAGCCAATACAACAAGTTTCTTGTTCTTGGCTCTGGAAAGTAACTGGTAAATGAATGTTTTCGGGCACATCCAAGCCGCAGTGAAAGCATTTTTTATCCATGCAGTATTGTAACTGCGTTCAGGTTAAATAGGGATGATTTAATATAAAATAGCCACTGCACTTGTAACATGCAATGGCTATTGTAATTACCTTAAACACTACTCAGCACAAAGAGAGGCCATATACTATTTCGATGGCATGTGCTTTCGAATAAACTCCACTAATTCTTTATTTTTCCAAACAATGGCTTCTGTATGAGAAGCATTTTTCACCAATATAAGCTCCACATCAGCAGAACCCAAATCTTTTAAATGTTTAACCATTTCTTGAGTAACAACTGCTGGGACATTGGTATCCGCTTCGCCTTGAATAACTAAAATAGGTTTATCAATTTTTTTGGTACCTGGCTGACTATCAGCTAAAAACTCATGTAACTCAGTATTTGTATCGAAACTTTTCGCTGTTAATCCTGGATATGAAAACAATTTAGCATCGGGCTTATCAGTCAAATACTGAATAATATCCTCTTTAAACTGATCTCTTAAATCCAAAAGACACAATCCATCCTCACCATTACTGCCCTCTGCTAACTTAGCAAATGGTTTTGATCTTTCATGAAACATTTCTAAATAATCATAATCTGGATGAGCAGCTTTAATACCGACACCAGTCAAAGCACCATAAGCTAATAATGTCGCATAAGAGTGAATGGAATTTCTATCTTCTAAAGCCACGGGATTTTTTGCTGCTTTTTCTTTATTTTCCAAGGCTGTTAAGCCTGCAGGGGCAACTTCCATGATAATTTTTTTCAAATTAGAAGCTGGCGCTCCAGCAACAGCGCCTTTAAAAGAAGCATCCTCATTGGCAAATTCCGCTGTTCCTAGGGCAGCTTGCCCACCTTGAGACTGACCTGCAACCATCCAATTACCTTGAAAATCATTTGGGAATTGATGCTTCATTGCTTTTATCGCATACAATGCAGATAAGGCTTCACTCTTTAAATTTAAATACGGATGAATGCCTGGTGTACCTAAACCTTCATAATCAGGAGCTACAACAACGTAACCATCTTTTAGTAATGCTTGGGCAGCAACTTTAAAATTTTCACCCAAAGGTTGCTGACTTGGAGCGCATTTATCAGCTACACCAACAGTGCCATGTGTCCAAACCACAATCCTCCATCCATCTTTCGGTTTTTTAGTTTGTGGATAAAAAACCAATGCTGTTGCATCAGCTGCTTCACCTTTAACATTCGGCATTGTATAGGTAATCACTTGGATTGCTTTGGCTTCCTTTAAAGAGTCAATTTGATACTCTTTTAAATGAGTCACTCCCGCCGAGCTAACTACGCTGCTTTGAGCATAAGCGCCAGAGGAGATACCAAAAGCAAGGCCAGTACTAAGAAATAAGTAAGATAGTAATTTAAGTTTTTTCATAATTTTTATAGATTCCATCTAAATGATGTGTTTGTTATTCATTGATAACGATACTTTGCTGCACAACTCGTACCAGATTATTTCGATATCTAAAACAAAGGTTCTAGAAACCTGTTTATATTAATTGGTTTACGAGTTAGCTTACGTAAAGCTCATGTAAGCTCTCTTTTAGATATATTAAAAAAAGGAGCCTAAGCTCCTTTTTTTAATATATCTATTGGCTTAATATTTCTGCCAAGATATTTAATAACCGTTCATTTTCTTCTCTGGTACCAATACTAATGCGTAGGTAATTATCAATTCTATCTTGTTTAAAATGCCTCACAATCACACCTTCTGCACGCAAAGCTGAACTAATATCCTCTGCATCACGAACCGCATGGCTGGCAAATACAAAGTTAGCAAATGAAGGCAATACTTCAAATCCTAAATTCAACAAACCATCTGTCACAAACTGACGGTTTTCAATCACTTTTTGGCAAGTTTCCTCAAAATAATGGCTATCTTTTATGGCTGCCGTCGCCCCAGCTTGCGCTAATTTATCAAGTGGATATGAATTAAAGCTATTTTTGACACGCTCAAGCGCTTCGATTAAGTGTTCTTGTCCTAATGCAAATCCAATTCTCATCCCAGCTAATGAGCGAGATTTTGAGAATGTTTGGCAAACCAATAAATTTGGATAACGCTGAATCAGCTTAACTGCAGATTCGCCACCAAAATCAATATAAGCTTCATCCACTAAAACAACGCTATTGGGATTATTTTTCAAAATAAGTTCAACAGCATTAATTGGCATTAAGCATCCCGTTGGTGCATTTGGATTGGGGAAAATAATACCGCCGATATCGCCCTGATAATCCAATGGGTTAATTTGGAATTCATCATCCAAAGGGATTTTTTGGGCTTCAATACCATATAATTGGCAATAAACTGGATAAAAACTATAACTAATATCAGGAAATAACAATGGTTTATTGTGTTGAAATAACGCACAAAAAGCATGAGCCAAAACTTCATCTGAACCATTACCAACAAAAACCTGATTTTTATTAAGCTGAGTATGTTCGGCAATGGCTTCTTTTAAATGTTCTGCATTGGCATCTGGGTACAATCTCAACTCATCATTCAAACAATCTTGCATGGCTTGAATAGCCAATGGAGATGGTGGATAAGGATTCTCATTGGTATTCAATTTCACTAAGTTTGCTATTTTCGGCTGCTCACCAGGTACATATGGTACAAGGCTATTTACAAACGGACTCCACAATGTATTCATTCTCAACTCTTTATTCTCAATACGATTAAACAATCAGCTAATTGACCAATAGGAATTTATAACAACTATTTTCTCACTAGTCGCCATAAGGTATATAGGCCTGATAACATCCCAACCTTATTTGCAATTTTTTTAGGTTTTCTCCAAAGGCGCCATAAAATACTGGCAGTTGGCCACATTTCAAATAACAAATTCCATTGTTTTTGTCTCATAGGGTGAGCCTTTGCTAGCTTATTCTGCTTAGTATGGTTAATAATTATTTTAAAACGCAATTCTTCTGCTTCAAGTCGAAGTAGTGCTTTTTTTTCATCATTTGTCATCTAACCACTCCTTAAAATTTAAATCTTCAAATTGACGCTGTCCTTTGATATACGATAAATCTTCTCGTATTCCCTGTACAGAATCAGCAAGGAAATTTTGTTGTGCGTTGATTAATGAAATGATTCTTTTGAAGAATATGCCTACTACTAATAATAAACATACTGAAATAGCTGAAAATACCCAAATTTTAGTATTCGGAGGTAACACAGCATCTAAACCAAACAACAGACTCACAAATGCAGCGATAAATAAAAAAGCAGCAAATAACGCAAATAAAACGATTTTAATCAAGCTTCGCAATAAGTCAGTGACATCAAGACGAGCCATTTCTGCACGAATACTCAACAATTCAAATGAATAGCCAAGCATCTCACGCATTAAACCAATTTTATTGTCTTTTTTATCCATTTTTATTCCTTATGGCTGCCTGAAAAGAAAAACTGCCTCCTTAGGAGGCAGCTATAATCAAACTATTTTAACGGTTATTACGGCCTAATAACAAACCAACTACCACGCCAACTGCTGCTGCAATACCAATTGCATGGTAAGGTTTTTCTTGAATCAAGTCATCAGTTTGTTGTGCAGCATATTTTGCTTTGCAAACAACAGTTGATTCTAATGCATTGTATTTATTCTTAGCTGTTTCTAACTTGCTGGCTAAAACTTGGCGCAACTCTCGCCCTTTTTCAGAACCATCTTCTAATGTATTGTGATATAAGCTTTCAGCTTCTTCTAAAACACTTCGAACATCACTTAGTAACTCATCACGGTGCTTTTCATAATTCTTACTCATGATAATTCCTTTTTATTAATTACTCGAAAATATTTCACTATTCATTCTATGCGAATAAGCGTAACAAATAAACCTTAGATTAAGTCTTTATATTAATTATCATTAATACATGACTAAAACAAAGAAATTTGCATACTATTCAACAAAATACAAAAAAAGGCCACTTAATCTATGAATAAGTGGCCTTTTTGTAATGGGTTAATTTAATTTAAAATTAAACTAAACCTTTTTCTTTCAAAACTTCCAGCATAGTTGAACCTAATTCAGCTGGGCTACGAGTATAAGCCATACCCGCATTTTCAAACGCTTTGAATTTTTCTTCTGCAGTACCTTTACCACCAGAAATAATCGCACCAGCATGACCCATGCGTTTGCCTTTAGGAGCAGTTACACCAGCAATATAACCTACAACTGGTTTAGTCACGTTAGATTGAATGTATTCAGCAGCTTCTTCTTCTGCAGTACCACCAATTTCACCGATCATGATAATTGCATCAGTATCTGGATCTTCTTGGAATAATTGCAATGCATCGATTTGGTTCATACCTGGAATTGGATCACCACCAATACCGATACAAGTAGATTGACCCAAACCTAGTTTAGTTGTTTGAGCAACTGCTTCGTAAGTCAAAGTACCTGAACGAGAAATAATACCAATACGACCTGGTTGGTGAATGTGTCCTGGCATAATACCAATTTTACATTCGCCTGGAGTGATAACGCCTGGGCAGTTAGGACCAACCAAACGAGTACCATTGCCATTAGTTTCTAGGTAGCGTTTTGCTTTCAACATATCGATAGTTGGAACACCTTCAGTGATCACTACGATAAGTTCAACACCAGAATCTACAGCTTCTACAATAGAATCCAATACAAATGGAGCTGGAACATAAATTACAGAAGCATCAGCACCTGTTTCTTTAACAGCTTCACGCATGGTATTGAATACTGGCAAATCTAGGTGAGTTTGACCACCTTTACCTGGAGTAACACCACCAACCACTTTAGTACCGTAAGCCAAAGCTTGCTCAGAGTGGAAAGTACCGTTTTTACCGGTAAAACCTTGTACCAACACTTTGGTATCTTTATTTACTAATACGCTCATTCTTTATTCCTTCCTATGCTTAGGCTTTAACAGCAGCAACAATTTTCTCAGCTGCGTCAGCCAAACCTTCAGCAGGAGTCAATTTCAAACCTGATTCAGACAAGATTTTCGCACCCAATTCTGCGTTGTTACCTTCTAGACGAACAACAACAGGAACAGTTACATTCACTTCTTTAACTGCAGCAACAATCGCTTCTGCAATCATGTCGCAACGAACGATACCACCGAAGATATTAATCAAAACACCTTGTACTGAAGAATCAGCTAAGATTAATTTGAATGCTTCGATAACACGTTCTTTAGTCGCGCCACCACCAACGTCTAGGAAGTTAGCTGGTTGGCCGCCGTATAATTTGATGATGTCCATAGTAGCCATCGCCAAGCCAGCGCCGTTAACCATACAGCCAATATTACCTTCCAAAGCAACATAGTTAAGCTCAAATTCAGAAGCTTTTAATTCACGCTCATTTTCTTGAGAAGTGTCGCGTTGTTCAGCCAAATCTTTGTGACGGTATAAAGCGTTAGAGTCGATACCAATTTTGCCATCCACTACAGCCAATTCACCGTTTTCACGAACTGCTAATGGGTTTACTTCAAACAAAGCAAAGTCATTTTCAACAAATGCATTGTAAGAACCAACCATCAATTTAACAAATGCGCCAACTTGTTTGTCTTTCAAACCCAATTGGAAAGCCAAATCACGAGCTTGGAAAGGTTGCAATCCTACTAGTGGATCAATTGTTACTTTTAGAATTTTTTCAGGTGTTTCAGCTGCAACTTGCTCAATTTCAACACCACCTTCAGTAGAAGCCATGAATGTAATGCGACGAGTAGAACGGTCTACTACGGCGCCAAAATACAATTCACGTTCAACTGGGTACATATCTTCACATACCAACACGCTATGAACTGGTTGACCATCAGCGTCTGTTTGGTAAGTCACCAAGCGAGTGCCAATTAGGCTTTTAGCTACTTCAGCAGCTTCTTCACGGCTTTTAACAACTTTCACACCACCAGCTTTACCACGGCCACCTGCGTGAACTTGAGCTTTAACAACAGCAAATTTACCGCCCAATTCATCAAATGCTTTGGCAGCTTCTTCTGGAGTAGAAGCTAAAACGCCACCTTGTACAGGCAAACCATAGCTAGCTAGCAATGCTTTCGCTTGATATTCATGTAGATTCATGAGATTTCCTCTAATGATTTAACAATTCACCCTAGTTAAAGTGCTAGGAACTTTTTTTATCGTTAATACAATGAGCTGGATTAAATTCCAACATAATCATTGCACCGCATTTTTGTTTAACTAATTAATATATCGAACTCGATATACTGAACCAGTAAAACTGTGTAGTAGATGTTATTTCTTGAAATATAGAATATAAACAGAAATAGCACACAATTAACAGATAATTATTTCTGCCAAGGCAGCCACATTTTACCTAATATATAGAGCACTAATCCTGAAACACCTAACACAAGAAATAACAATCCTTTTTTTCTGGCGTTCGGTGCAAAAGCATAAAACGCCAGAGAGAAACTAAAGAACAAGGCAGTCACGACCCATACAAGCTGCTTATCTTTAAAGCGATCTAAGCTGTAGGATTCGGTTAAGACTGTGTACATCTGCCACAATGCAGCAGCGCTCATCAATAAAATTCCTGATGGTAAAGCAATCAAACCCCATGCTGACAAGCTCATTTAGTTTTTTCCTATTTAACCATGCAAAGCACGTTTATCAGTAGCCAATGCTGCTTCATGCATAACTTCTGATAAGGTTGGATGAGCATGGGTAATTTGACCAATATCTTCTGCACTAGCAGAGAATTCCATAGCAACAACAGCTTCTGAAATTAATTCTGAAACCATTGGACCAATCATATGAACGCCAAGAATACGATCTGTTTCGGCATCAACGAGTACTTTAATGGTACCTTGAGCTTGGCCTAAGCCTAACGCACGGCCATTGGCTGCAAATCCTGAATTACCTTTTTTGTATTTCACGCCTTCTGCTTTTAATTGCTCTTCAGTTTTACCAACCCAAGCAATTTCAGGTGCAGTGTAAATAACTGAAGGAATCATATTAAAATCAATGTGCGGTTTTTGACCTGCAATGCGCTCTGCAACTGCAACGCCTTCATGGCTAGCTTTATGCGCAAGCATTGGACCACGCACCACGTCACCAATAGCCCAAACACCTGATAAGTTAGTTTGGCAATTGTCATCAACTGCAATAAAACCACGCTCATCTAGTTTCAAGCCAACAGCTTCAGCATTTAAACCTTTTGTGCTAGGAACACGACCAATTGAAATAATCAATTTATCGAAAGTTTCTGTTTTGGTTTCGCCTTTGTCTTCGTAAGTAACGGTAACGCCTTTTTTGTCGTTAACGATTTCTTTTAAGCTAACACCCAAAACAATTTCTAAACCTTGTTGTTTAGTGAATACTTTGAATGCTTCTTTGGCAATTTGTTGGTCAGCAGCAGCTAAGAAAGTTGGCGCTGCTTCTAAAATTTTAACGTCAGTACCAACACGTTTCCATACTGATCCCATTTCAAGACCAATAACGCCAGAACCAATAACACCTAAACGAGCAGGTGCTTCTGTTAAGTTCAATGCGCCTTCATTATCTAGAACATTAATATTGTCAATTTCTACCAATGGTAATGGACGTGGTGTACTGCCTGTAGCAACAATAACATTTTTTGCTAATACAGTTTGTTTCTCACCTGCATTATCAACTTCAATTTTCCACAAGTCGCCTTCTTTACCAACGAAAGAACCAACGCCATGCAAATTAGTGACTTTATTTTTCTTTAACAAAAACTCAATGCCACCAGTTAATTTAGTAACAATACCGTCTTTGCGTTCAATCATTTTAGCAGCATCAAATTTAGCGCTATCAAATGTAATGCCATGCTCAGCAAAATCATGCTGCATTGCATGAAAATGTTCTGATGATTGCAATAAGGCTTTTGATGGAATACAACCAACATTCAAACAAGTACCACCTAAAGCTGGTGCATCACCTGCTTTATTTTTACCAGCATCAATACACGCAGTCGCAAAACCTAATTGAGCAGCACGAATAGCCGCAACATAGCCGCCAGGGCCAGCACCAATAACTACAACGTCAAACTGAGACATAATTTTTCCTTTATCAAAAAGGTTTTAATTCATAAACGTAAGTGAGGCTTGATAAAAAGCGCGCAATGCCAAAAGCGTCAAAACAACCAATATTATATTCTTAAACATTTGCCAAGAAATGTATCGGCGCCAATAAATGCCCAAAAACAATCCCAGCAAGGAAATCACCGTTATTACCGCTATTTGATACCAAATTAATGCAGGTAAAGCCATCAAGTGTGGATATAAAACAAACAATTGCGTGAGTTTGCTTACCAAGTAGCACAAGTTTGCTGCCTGTGTGATTTCTTTACTTGATTGACTACAACTCAGTAAATACATCATCACAAGTGGCGACATGGCATTGGTTGCACCACCAATTAAACCAGCGGCTAAACCAAACCCGATTTGCCAATGTTGATTGGCTGATAAACACAACCTCCATCGCAACAAACCACTGGCTTGTACCACAAACAGCAAGATAACGCTGCCCATCAAGCATTCCAAATACACACTTGGAATGGTTAACAGGTATTTTGCTCCGACCAAACTACCAACACAGCTGGCAATAGCCAAAGGCATAAATCGCTTTAAAACTCGACCAATTTGTCTACCTTGCACCACACTAACAACATTCAAACTCAAGGTGGGCAACAAGGTTAAAACAACGGCTTCAGGTAAGCTATACCACACATTTAAACTAGCCGTGGAAATCATGGGAAAACCCATGCCACTGATACCATGCAAAACAGCAGCAATAGCAAATAAGGCAATAATCAGCCCTTCTGAAATGCTTAATATGGCCATCTATCAAGTCACGTAATCAAAATTCAGGCAGCCTAAAAATAGGCTGCCTGAAACAATGAATTACAAATCTAACAATAAACGAGCTGGATCTTCAATTGCATCTTTAATAGCAACTAAAGTTAATACAGCTTCACGACCATCAATAATTCTATGGTCATAAGATAAAGCTAAGTACATCATTGGGCGAACAACAATCTCACCATTTTCAACCACTGCACGTTCTTTCGTAGCATGCATACCCAAAATCGCAGATTGTGGAGGGTTAATAATTGGAGTTGACATCATTGAACCAAAAGTACCGCCATTAGTAATACTGAAAGTACCACCTGTTAAATCTTCTAGAGCCAATTTGCCATCTTTTGCTTTTTCAGCATATTCAGCAATTTGACGCTCAATATCAGCCAAAGACATTTGATCAGCATTACGCAAAATTGGTACAACTAGACCACGTGGGCTACCAATTGCAACGCCAATATCAAAGAAACCATGGTAAACGATATCTTTTCCATCAATAGATGCATTAACGATTGGGAATTTTTTCAATGCATGAACAGCAGCTTTAACAAAGAAAGACATGAAACCTAATTTCACGCCATGTTCTTTCATGAATTTGTCTTTGTATTTGTTACGCAAATCCATTACTGGTTTCATGTTAATTTCATTGAACGTCGTTAAAATTGCATTCTCTTGTTGAGATTGAATTAAACGCTCAGCAACACGAGCACGTAAACGTGACATTGGAACACGTTGTTCAGGACGCTCACCAACAGGAATTGCTACAGCAGGAGCCGCTGGCTTAGCAGCAGCTGGTGTTTTTTGTACATCTTCTTTCAACACACGGCCATCACGACCAGAGCCTTGAATAGATGCAACATCAACACCTTTTTCAGCAGCCAATTTAGCAGCAGAAGGCATCGCAACACCAGCTTGTGCATTGCTTGCTGGAGCAGCAGCTTCTTGTGTAGAGGCAGCTTCTTGAGCAGGCGCAGCAGCACTTGCTTGAGCAGCTGTATCAATTTTAGCAATCAATTGACCAGAAACCACAGTAGCACCGTCTTCTTCAACGATTTCTACAATAACACCAGCTTGCGGTGCAGGTAATTCTAGTACAACTTTATCAGTTTCCAAGTCGATGATATTTTCATCACGAGCAACATACTCACCCACTTTTTTGTTCCAAGTCATCAATGTGGCTTCAGAAACACTCTCAGGTAGTACTGGAACGGTTACTTCAATAATAGACATAGGGTTATCTCCTGAAATACCGCCAAGCAATCCGCTTGGCGGGTGGGTTATTACTTAATAGTTAAAGCGTCGTTAATAAGGTCTTTCAACTGAGCAATATGTTTACTCATATAACCAACAGCTGGAGAAGCGCTTGATGGGCGACCAGCAAATACTACTTTCTTACCATCCGCCAACTCTTCAATGCGATGACGAATTTGATACCATGCACCTTGATTTTTTGGCTCTTCCTGAGTCCAAACAATCTCAGCAGCATTTGGATAACGACTTAATTCAGCAGCAACTGCTTCATATGGGAATGGATACAATTGCTCAACACGAACAATCGCAATTTCCTCTTCTAACTCACGAGCTTTACGTTCGTTGTAGATGTCGTAGTACACTTGACCAGCACATAGAACAACACGTTTAACTTTTGAGTCATCACGTTTTTCCACGTCACCAATAACGGTACGGAAACCAGAACCTTCAGTGAAGTCTTCCAATTTGCTCATTGATTCTTTATAACGCAATAAACGTTTAGACATAAATACGATCAATGGCTTACGAACTGGGCGCAATACTTGACGGCGCAACATGTGGAACATTTGTGAAGCTTCAGATGGCATCACCACTTGAATATTATGCTCAGAACACAATTGTAACCAACGCTCTAAACGACCAGAAGAGTGCTCAGGACCTTGACCATCATAACCATGAGGCAAGATAACTGTTAAGCCACACAAACGACCCCATTTGGTTTCGCCAGAAGTAATAAACTGATCAATTGCCACTTGAGCACCGTTGGCGAAATCACCAAACTGAGCTTCCCAAATAACCAATTGTTCTGGTTCAGCAGATGCAAAACCATATTCATATGCCAACACAGCTTCTTCATTTAGGATTGAGTCAATCACCATGAAGTTTGCTTGTGTGTCACTCATATTACGCAATGGAACATAAGCACCTTGGTCTTTTTTCTCACGATTTTGATCATGCAAAACAGCATGGCGATGAGAGAAAGTACCACGACCAGAGTCTTCACCAGAAATACGAACACCATGACCATTAGTTACCAACGCAGCGTAAGCCAAAGTCTCTGACATACCCCAATCGATTGGTTGTTCACCAGCAGCCATCGCTTTACGAGCTGCCAATACTCTTTTCACAGTATTGTGTAATTGGAAGTCATCAGGAACAGTAGTAAAGCTTTCAGCTAAACGAGCTAAATCCTTAGCTGGAAGCGCAGTATCAACTGGTGTATTCCAATGTGTGCCCATGTAAGGAGTCCAATCAACTGCATGCTTACGCTTATAGTCAGTCAATGTGGTTTGCTCAACATGCTCACCTTTATCAAGAGCAGCACGATAATCGCTAATCAAAGCATCTGCATCTGCAGCGCTTACCACACCTTCTTTAACTAAACGCTCAGCATAAATGGCTCTTGTACCAGGGTGCTGTGCAATTTTTTTATACATCATTGGTTGAGTTAGATACGGATCATCACCCTCGTTGTGACCTAATTTACGGTAACAAACAATATCAACTACAACGTCTTTATTAAATTTAAAACGGTAATCTAATGCAATTTGCATTACATAACATACTGCTTCTGGATCATCACCATTCGCGTGGAAAATAGGAGCATCCACCATTTTGGCAATATCAGTACAATACAATGTTGAACGAGTATCACGAGTATCTGATGTTGTGAAACCAATTTGGTTATTCACCACCAAGTGCATTGTGCCGCCAGTCGTGTAACCACGAGTTTGCGACAAGTTAAATGTACCTTGGTTAACACCTAAGCCAATAAATGCTGAGTCACCATGAATCAATACAGGCAAAACTGCTTGACGGCCATTTTCGCCACGACGACGTTGACGTGCACGAGTTGAACCTTCTACTACAGGGTTAACAATCTCTAAATGCGATGGGTTAAATGCCAATGAAACATGCACAGGACCATGTTCAGTAGGCAAATCAGAGCTAAAGCCCATATGGTACTTAACATCACCACTAGGCAATTGAATGGCTTGTTTACCTTCAAACTCGCTAAATAAATCAGCAGGCGATTTACCTAAAGTATTCACCAATACGTTCAAACGTCCACGGTGAGCCATGCCGATAATAACTTCTTCAACACCAAATTGCGTTGCATTCTGAATCAAATGATCCATTGCAGCAATCGTGCTTTCTCCGCCTTCTAATGAGAAACGTTTTTGACCGACATATTTAGTATGCAAATAACGTTCTAATGTTTCCGCAGCAGTTACTTGCTTAAGAATGCGTTTTCTTTTATCAGTATTGTAACGTGGTGTTGATAAATCTTGCTCAAAGCGCTCTTGAATCCAATGCTTTTCTTCAGAGCGAGTAATGTGCATATACTCAACGCCAACCGTACCACAATACGTTTGTTTTAATTTTGCGATAATTTCAGATAATGGCAATTTCAAAGTGCTAGAGAAATTACTGCTAACACTGAACTGTGTTGCCATATCTTCTGCAGTTAAACCATGATGTGCAGGATCCAACTCTTCATAGTGCTGGTTTCCCATACGACCTAATGGGTCTAAATTTGCGTTACGCGAACCTAAAACGCGGTAAGCTGAAATCAAACGCAATACTGCAACTTGTTTTTCCATTTTGCCAAAATCTAATGATTGGCTAGCAGCGTGAACCACATTCGGGCGTTTTGCCATCTGAATAAAAGATTCTTGAATTGGCGCATGCGGTACATCACGAGAGGCTCCACCTTCAGAAGCCAATTTATCAAAGTATTCTTTCCAATTAGCATCAACTGCATTCGGATCTTGTAAGTAAATTTCATACAATTCTTCAATGTAAGGTGCATTTGAACCAAACAAATACGAAAAGTCGATTTTTTCTGTCATCATGGCAATAACCTTTTTAAGGAAATAGGATTGCGAAAAGTGCTTCTCAAATTTTGTTGAAAAATTACTTCAATGTTTATTGTCATTAAAATAGCCTTTCAATAAATTTCATTCTATCTGCTTTATAGATAATTTACTTGAGTTATCTTAAATTTTAATCGCAGCTTTTCAATAAATTACATAGGTTAATAGTTTTTAATTATCGGGCGACATATGCCGCCCGAATCATAAAATATTAACGTTTATTAATATCTACATAATCGCGACGATCTTCGCCAGTATATAGCTGACGAGGACGACCAATTTTTTGTTGTGGATCTGCAATCATTTCTGACCAATGGCTAATCCAACCTACAGTACGAGCCAAAGCAAAAATAACTGTAAACATTGAAACAGGAATACCCAATGCAGACAAAACGATACCAGAGTAGAAGTCAACGTTTGGATATAGCTTACGCTCAACAAAGTATGGATCTTCTAATGCAATTTTTTCCAAAGCCATAGCCAACTTAAACTTAGGATCATCATGCAAACCCAACTCATTCAATACTTCATCACAAGTTTCTTTCATGATTGAAGCACGTGGATCCATGTTTTTATAAACACGGTGACCAAAGCCCATCAAACGATAACGTTTGTCTTTCACGCCTTCCATAAACTCTTCAACGCGTGAAACATCACCGATTTCATCCAACATTTTCAATACAGCTTCGTTCGCGCCACCATGAGCAGGACCCCATAGGCAAGCAATACCAGCAGAAATACAAGCGAATGGATTCGCACCAGAAGAACCAGCTAGGCGAACAGTTGAAGTAGAAGCGTTTTGTTCGTGATCAGCATGTAAAGTGAAAATACGATCTAATGCACGTACCAATACTGGATTTGGCTCATATTCTTCACATGGAGTATGGAACATCATATGCAAGAAGTTTGCAGTATAAGACAAGTCATTGCGTGGGAAGTTGAATGGCAAACCATTTGAATAACGGTAGCACATTGCTGCAATAGTAGGCATTTTTGAAATCAAACGATAGATAGCAATATTACGGTGCTCTGCGTTCGAAATATCCAAGCTATCTTGATAGAAAGCAGCCAAAGCACCTACCACACCTACCATCATTGACATAGGATGCGCGTCACGACGGAAACCACGGAAGAACCAAGTCAACTGCTCATGTACCATAGTGTGTTTAGAAATAGTGTGGTCAAATTCTGCTTTTTCTGTAGCAGTTGGTAACTCACCATAAATCAACAAATAACATACTTCTAAGTAGTCACTATTTTCAGCCAACTGCTCAATCGGATAGCCGCGATAATACAAATGTCCTTTATCACCATCGATAAAAGTAATTTTTGATTCGCAACTAGCTGTAGAAGTAAAACCAGGATCAAATGTAAACATATCAGTACCTTTATATAAAGTACGGATATCAATTACATCTGGTCCTAAAGTACCCTCTAACACTGGTAAGTCTAAACCTTCTAAACCTTCTACTTTGATATTAGCATTTTTTGACATTTCTTCTCCTTGATGAGTTAAGTCTGAAGAGCATTTAGCATTGACGCAATTTATTTACTACGTCAGCAAAACGCTCATCATCCGGCTCTTGTTTCTCATTGACTATTGCCAAAAACTCTTGGTCTGGCCAATCTAAAATTTCGCAAAACAAGGCAATTTCAGCATCTGTTAGATGATCAAATTCGTTTTCCATAAACCGCCCGAGCACGATATCGAGCTCGAGCAGTCCTCGACGAGTCAGGAAACGAATGCGTCGCCTCGCTGCTTCATCATATTTAGTCATATTAAATGGCTCGTTTCAACATAATTTCTTTGATTTTGCCAATTGCACGAGTTGGGTTTAAGTGTTTTGGACACACATCAACACAATTCATAATAGTATGGCAACGGAACAAACGGTATGGGTCATTTAAGTTATCCAAACGTTCGTTAGTACGAGTATCGCGACTATCTGCAATAAAGCGGTAAGCATTCAACAAGCCTGATGGGCCAACAAATTTATCAGGATTCCACCAAAAAGATGGACATGCTGTTGAACAACACGCACATAAAATACACTCATACAAACCATCCAACTCTTTGCGCTGAGCTTGGCTTTGCAAGCGTTCACGTGTAGGAGCAGGTGTATCATTTACTAAGTAAGGCTTAACAGAATGATATTGTTTGAAGAATTGAGCCATATCCACGATTAAATCACGGACAACTGGCAATGCTGGTAATGGGCGTAATTTAATAGGTTGTTTTAAATCACGGATGTCCGTTAAGCAAGCTAGGCCATTTTTACCATTGATATTCATACCATCAGAACCACAAATACCTTCACGGCATGAGCGGCGGAATGACAAACTATCGTCTTGCGCTTTTAGTTTTACCAAAGCATCCAGCAATTTCACATCTGTCGGTTCAATGTCTAAATGGTAGTCTTGCATGTAAGGTTTCGCATCCTTCTCAGGATTGTAGCGGTAAACCTGTAAATGAATTTTTTCCATATTGTGTTGTTCCTTAGTAAACGCGCTTAGCAGGCTTAATATATTCAGTAGTCAACGGTTTAGTATGAACTGGTTTATAAGTTAAGCTATTAGTATCAGCGTGATAGAATGAGTGTTTCATCCAATTTTCATCATCACGTTCTGGATGGTCATCTGATGCATGTGCACCACGAGACTCTTTACGCGCTTCTGCTGCAACTAGAGTAGCTTTAGCTACTTCGATTAAGTTATCTAACTCTAATGCTTCTAAACGAGCTGTATTCCAAGTCTGACTTTTATCTTTGATTTCAGTATTTTTAACGCGCTCTGCAATTCCCAATACTTTTTCAACACCATCTTTTAAGATAGCATCTGTACGGAATACACCTGCATGGCTTTGAACCATACGCTGTAGCTCATTACGTAAAGCATCAACATTTTCACCATTTTGTTGATTTTCTAAACGATCCAAACGTTGTTTAGTAAAATCGCCTGCATTTTCAGGTAATGGCTTCCAGTCTTCATGAGTATTGATATATTCAATCATGCTATCACCTGCCGCACGACCAAATACCACCAAGTCCAATAATGAGTTTGTACCCAAACGGTTCGCACCATGAACAGAAGCACAAGCGCACTCGCCCGCTGCATACAAACCATTTACTTTAGACTCTAAATCTTCACCACGAGGGATAACAACTTCTGCATGATAGTTAGTTGGAATACCACCCATCATATAGTGAGTTGTTGGTACAACAGGGATTGGATCTTTGATAGGGTCAACACCAGCAAATTTAATCGCGATTTCACGAATGCCTGGTAGTTTTTCCATAATTTTGTCTGCGCCTAAATGATCAAGTTTTAGCAATACATGATCTTTATTTTTACCGCAGCCGCGACCTTCGTGAATTTCCATTGCCATTGCACGAGAAACCACATCACGAGAAGCCAAATCTTTTACTGTAGGAGCATAACGTTCCATGAAACGCTCACCATCGCAGTTAAGCAAGATACCGCCTTCACCACGTACGCCCTCAGTAATCAACACACCAGCACCAGCCACGCCTGTTGGGTGGAACTGCCAGAACTCCATATCTTCTAATGGCAAGCCTGCGCGAGCTACCATGCCCAAGCCATCACCAGTATTCATAAATGCATTAGTAGATGAAGCATAAATACGACCAGCACCACCAGTAGCAAATAGAACAGCTTTAGCATGAAGAATGAAAACTTCACCAGTTTCCATATCCATAGCGGTAACACCAACTGCATCACCGTTATCATCCAGAATCAAATCCAATGCCATCCACTCAACAAAGAACTGAGTGTTTGCATTAACGTTTTGTTGGTACAAAGTATGTAACATTGCGTGACCAGTACGGTCAGCTACAGCACAAGCACGCTCAACTGGACGTTTACCATGTTCAGCAGTGTGTCCACCAAATGGACGCTGATAAATTTTGCCACTTTCAACACGGTCAAACGGCATACCCATATGCTCTAGTTCAACCACTGCATCAGGTGCATGACGACACATAAATTCGATTGCATCTTGGTCACCTAACCAATCAGAACCTTTTACTGTGTCATACATGTGCCAAGACCAATGGTCTTCTTGCACGTTACCCAATGACGCAGAAATACCACCTTGAGCGGCAACAGTATGCGAACGGGTTGGAAAAACTTTAGATAAGACAGCTGTATTAACACCTGCTTTAGATAATTGAAGAGCCGCGCGCAAACCTGCACCACCACCACCGACAATTACAGCATCGAAACGACGTACAGGAAAACTCATGCTTGCCCCCAAATGACTTTAACTGAATAAATAAAACAACCTAACAACCAAACGATCGTTGCGGTATGTAAAAACACACGTAAACCTGTTGATTTAATATAGTCCATCCACAAGTCACGAATACCTACCCAAACATGCAATACCACAGCCACAAAAGTAATTTGTGTAAACAAACGAACCCATGTTTGAGTAAAGAATGTTTGCCATGCTTCGTAGCCTGTTGGTAGGGTCAACAAAAATACAATCATTGCAATGGTATAAACCACCATAATGACTGCTGAAAGTCTTTGCATGAGCCAGTCACGCAAACCATAATGAGCACCTGTTAATTTACGATCTACCATAACATCGCTCCTAAAACTGCAGTGATAACCAAAGCTGCACCAAAAACAAGTTTAGCTGTAGAACGTGCTGTTTCTAATTCAAGACCTTTATGAATATCTAAAAATAAGAAACGAATACCAGCCAAGAAGTGGTGTACATAAGCCCATAGCAAGCCTAGCAAAATTATCTTAACAATCGGATTTGCCACAACTGCTTGATAACCTTCAAAAGCTTGTTCACTACTTAACGTGCCTGAAAATAGATACAGTAAAAATGGTAAGCAAATGAAAATGCCAACGCCACTAATCCGATGCAAGATAGAGACAATCCCTGGAATCGGCAAGCGAATGCTTGGAAGATCCAGAAAAACGGGTCTTTGTTTCTGCATTGTGTTTCCTCGTTTTAATTTATGTAAATAAAAAATACTTAATTAATTACTTTATTATTTTAAAAAATAGAATTTAGAAATTAATTAAACCGTTAATTTACTCTTTTTTCATGCCTATTTATATAGACAAACTTATATTATCTCTCAATTCGCTAACAAATCAAAATCAACTACTTAACTCCTAGCAGATATTGACCTGTAATAACGTAGCGTTTCCGCCATTCTATTACTTCATCATACTGGCTGTGGCTCAACCTCATCAGCTGTAAAACAGGCTTATGTAAATCTATTTTTAACAGGTGGCCAACCTCTCTATCCAAGTAAGCCATGCCTAAAAAACTTTGCACACAGTGCAATCTAATTCCATACTTTAGCCATAATAAATGGTATAAATCATGACGACTGGCTGCCTGTAGTACATTTAAATCTCGCAACGCATCGTATTGCAAATATGCTTCATCCAATGCCACAACGCTAGCACCTTGTCGCCAAAGCACTAAATGCTTCCAAACAATTGTATTGCGCTTAACAGCCAAGTTCTCAGCAACCTCTTCTGTAGCATGTACAGCGCTAACACCCAAACTTTCAGCTCTTGGTATTTGTGGCATTTTTTGAATGGCACTATTTGATTGCAAGTACAAATCACCCCATTCTGGGTTATTTCTAGCAACAAAAGTACCAACGCCTTGCTGTCGAACCAAGATACCTTGTCGAACTAAATCATCTAAACCCTTCCTAACCGTTCCTTGGCTAACACCTAAAAATGCTGCTAGCTCCCACTCGCTCGGTAAGGTTGTATTAACTTGATAAACATTTTCAGCGATTTGCTGAATCACGTAATCAATCACCTGCTCATAAAGGTTTTTTCGTCTAGGACGTAAAGTATCTATCTTATTCATTTGCGAATCATTTTACGGTGTTCCTTATGTTAATGAAAGCATGTCTTATATAAGACATAAGATAACAATAGATTCTCACTATTGAATAATTAGTATTGCCCTCAATAATTTTCTTCTGACCGCCCTGTTTTTTTTTGGTATGATAATTTTTTACGCGTTTAATTTCATTGGTGCGTTAATACAACACTCTCAATAAAATTCAAACTCGTAACTATTGTTTATCATAATTTACTAAACTCAGAAATGAGAAATGGTTATTGTCTTAACCTTATTTTATTTGTTTGGTTAAAGACAAAACAAAATATTCCAACGGAGATAACTCTTATGAAATCACCTGTTCGCGTAGCAATTACTGGTGCTGCTGGTCAAATTGGTTACAGCTTATTATTTCGCATTGCTAGTGGCGAAATGCTAGGCAAAGACCAACCTGTTATTTTGCAATTATTGGATCTACCACAAGCTCAAAACGCTGTTAAAGGCGTTATGATGGAATTGCAAGACTGTGCTTTCCCTTTATTGGCAGGCATGGTTGCTTCTGACAACCCAGAAGTTGCTTTCAAAGATGCTGACATTGCGATTTTGGTAGGCGCCCGCCCACGCAGTAAAGGTATGGAACGTGCTGATTTACTATCTGCAAATGCTGAAATCTTTACAGTACAAGGCGCTGCTTTAAACAAAGTAGCTAGCCGTGACGTTAAAGTTTTAGTAGTTGGTAACCCTGCAAACACAAATGCTTACATTGCAATGAAATCAGCGCCTGATTTACCTGCAAAAAACTTCACTGCTATGCTTCGTTTAGATCACAACCGTGCATTAAGCCAAGTTGCAGAAAAAACAGGCAAAGCTGTTGCTGATATTGAAAATCTATGCGTTTGGGGTAACCACAGCCCAACCATGTATGCTGACTATCGCTTTGCAACAATCAATGGTGATAATGTTAAAGAATTGATTAACGACGAAGACTGGAATGCAAATACATTCCTTCCTACTGTTGGTAAACGTGGCGCAGCCATTATTGAAGCTCGCGGCTTATCTAGTGCTGCTTCTGCTGCTAATGCTGCTATTGACCACATCCATGATTGGGTTTTGGGCACCAATGGCAAATGGACAACAATGGGTATCCCTTCTGATGGTTCTTACGGCATCCCTGAAGGCACCATGTTCGGCTTCCCTGTAACATGCAATAACGGTGAATACTCTATCGTTAAAGACTTGCCTATTGATGAATTCAGCCAAGAGCGCATCAATATCACTTTGCAAGAATTAGAAGAAGAAAAAGCTGGCGTTGCTCATTTATTGAAGTAAGCTAAGCCATAAAAAAAAGTCCTGTTTTTAACAGGACTTTTTTTTTATTTAATCACATACGGCATATCGTTTTGGTAAACGCGGTGATTTATAAATAACTTTGCCACCAGGCTCACATAGCATCACATTAGTGATATTTTTTCCATCACTACTTTTTTCGCTGTAATCAAAGCTAACATGTAGACCTTTACTAGAACTGTCTCTCAAAATAGCGTGATAACGATTACATTCTTTAAATGAACCTTTTGCAATCATCTCCCACCACCCCTGAACAGGCTCAGTAGAAACAGAACCGCCTTTTTTACACTGTAAGTTAGGCTGTTTACTAACATTTAGTACAATAGAATCAATATTATCTAAATGTTTATTTACACGAGACTCTTCCCACAAGTTATCTTGTATATCAGAGCGTACCCCCATGTACAGCATTCCGTTATAGCATAAATAAAGCACCGCAGCTGCAACTATCGCCAATATTACTTTACCCATTAGATTTCACTTTAAGTAGATTATTATAAATATTCGAAAAGGGTACAATATCTTATAGGCATTGACAACTATTACAACAATTCTTTGCGTAGCTCTTCAGGCGTTTTTGGAGATAACAAACCAAAAGGAATATCCAAAACAGTCTTCGCTCCGCAGTCACCTTGTTGAGATAATCTATGTACCGCACGGGCGTAAGCCACTAGCACACTCGATGTAAACTCAGGATTACTACCAAGTTTTAATGAAAACTCCAACACTTGATTGGTATTTTGAGCTGTTGTACCACTGCGAATAACAAAACCACCATGAGGCATTGCATTGTGATCTTTTTGCAAAGTTTCAGCATCAATGAAGTTCACGATTGTGTCATAATCTGCAAAATAATCAGGCATTGTCACAATCGCATTGCGAACAGTTTCTTCATTAGCACCTTCTTCTAAAACCACCCAACATTCTCGTACATGTTTTTCGCGAGTTGTTAATTCTGGCTGTTCACCACGACGCACACGATCCATGGCCTCTTCTGAGGGAATCGTATATTGAACCCCGCCAGCAACGCCTTCAATACGACGAATCGCATCCGAATGTCCTTGGCTTAATCCTTTACCCCAGAAAGTGTATGTTTCACCTACCGGTAATACAACCTCACCTAACAAGCGATTCAGTGAAAACAAACCTGGGTCCCAACCTACTGATAGCAAAGCTACATTTTGCCCAGCCTTAGCAGACTCATTTAATGAAGCAAAATATTCTGGGATTTTGGCATGGGTATCAAAACTATCAACAGTATTAAATAATTTAGATAATACTGGGCCTTGCTCAGGCAAATCACTACGAGAACCACCACATAAAATCAATACATCAATTTTATCTTGGTAATCTGTTATTTTTTCCATTGAGATGACTGGCACATTGGCCGTAATCAAATTAACACTTGTCGGCTCACGGCGAGTAAATACCGCAACCAATTCCATATCTGTGTTTTGAGCCAAAGAGGCTTCAACACCACGGCCTAAATTACCATGGCCAACAATACCTATACGAATTTTTTCCATTGTAGATTTCTTTCTGATTAACCTAAGAAAATAAAAACCTGATTCTTGTCATTTTCGTCGATTCGAGCCAGCCACCAGTTCGATAACAAATAATCGACAATCCAAATTGCCATTAAACAATGGGAATCTATTTCGAGGAGATAAGCGCAATCCTTTTGCTAGATTCTTATCCGCACTTAAAAAACAAGCTTTCCAACCTGTAAACCCTTGTTTTAACCAGCTTCCCACTTGAGGATATAGCGATTGTAGAAAAGCCTCATCCTCTAAGCGAACACCATATGGTGGATTGGTTACAATCAAACCAGCATCACCCGATGCATTCCATTCTAAAATATCTTTTGTTTCAAAATCAATGTAATCATCAACATAGATATTTTGTGCATTATTTATAGCTTCTTTGAGCACAAAGCGGTTAATATCCCCTGCATAAATCTTGCTTTTTGGCTTTTTAATCAAATTCTTAGCGTGATTTAACTTATCATCCCACAAAGCTTTATCGAAATTTTTCAATTTCTCAAATGCAAATTTTCGTAAAATACCAGGAGCCATACCGCTGGCAATCATTGCACCTTCAATCGCGATAGTGCCACTACCACACATTGGATCTAGCAACGGCTGACGACCATCATAACCTGCTAACAACAACATACCAGCTGCCAAATTTTCTCGTAATGGCGCATCTCCTGTTGTTTGTCGATAGCCACGTTTAAATAAAGCTTCGCCACTTGTGTCTATAAATAGCGTTAACTTATCTTGTTGTAAAAAAGCTTGCACACGAATATCAGGATAAGCTTTATCAACACTTGGGCGCTTGCCAAATTTATCGCGAAACACGTCACAAACAGCATCTTTAATTTTTAAGGCCGCAACATCCAAACGGCGTAACTGTGTTCTTTTCGCTTCAACTTTAACTTTAATGGTATTTTCGACACCAAACCAATCATACCAAGCGACTTTTTTTGCAGCTTCATAAATATCTGCTTCATTGCGGTAGCGTCCTTTGCCTACCTCAATCAATACTCGACTAGCAACACGAGAGTATAAATTAATGGCGTACACGGTTTTTAAGCTGCCTTGGCAAGCCACTCCGCCATCATTTTCTACAATAGAACGGCAGGATAATTGCCCCAGCTCAGTCGCCAAAACGCTTTCCAGACCACGTGGACAAGGAACAAAAATATTGAAATCAGCCATTTTTTACTCGTTTATGTCAAAATAAGCTTACTATTGTACCTGAAGTCCTTAATTTCTGATGGCGATTTATGTCTTTACAAAACTTATCACAAACTAAAAAAATCTTTGCAAATAAACTAATTTCTTGGCAAAAAACTCACGGCAGACATAACTTGCCTTGGCAAGTATCTGACCCTTATAAAGTATGGCTGTCTGAAATCATGCTACAACAAACACAGGTGAGTACTGTTTTAAATTATTACCCACGCTTTTTAGAATGCTTTCCAACCGTGCAAGCCTTAGCTGAAGCACCTTTAGATGATGTATTAGCACTTTGGGCTGGGCTTGGCTATTACAGCAGAGCCAAGAATCTTCACTTGGCAGCAAAACAAATTGTTGCTGATTTTGGTGGCCAATTTCCTTCACAAAGAATCGAATTAGAAAAACTAAAAGGTGTTGGGCGAACAACAGCAGCAGCCATTTCTGCATTTTCATTCCAACAAAAAGAAACCATTCTTGATGGCAACGTGAAACGTGTTTTGTGCAGAGTTCTTGCGCAAGATGGCGCACCAGAAGATAAAAGCTTTCAGGAAGCCTTGTGGAAACATGCGGAAGAGATGCTCCCTGAAAGCTCTCAAGATATGCCTGCTTATACCCAAGGCTTGATGGATTTAGGTGCAACCGTTTGCAAAAGAAGCAAACCAACTTGTGATATCTGCCCAATGAACACCATCTGTGAAGCCTATAAACTCAATCTTACTTCGATATTACCTAGAAAAAAACAAGCCACTAAAGTGAAAGATGTGGAATTATTTTGGCTGATTATTTTATTCACTGATGGTAATTTATATATTGAACAACGCTCAGATTTGAATATCTGGAAGCATCTATTCTGCTGCCCTAGCTTCGATTCATTCACAGATGCGCAAACTTGGCTCAATCAACACCAGTTAGATATCACTGACTTTACTGAAGAAGCGTCATTCCCACATGTTTTGACTCACCGCCGCTTAACCATCACACCCTTTAAATACATTGGTCTGGATACGTCACACCCACTACATGCTCAATCCAAAAGCATTCATGATATTCAAAAACTAGGCATTCCCAAACCTTTTAGCCAGTATTTAGAAAGTCTGATATAAGTTATAGATAAAACTGATATTTTTACAAACAAAAAAAATCAGCGTATAAGTAAAGACACCTGATAATATATTTATAAAACTTTAAGAGCACATCATTTTTGCATGAGTACTTCAACAATAACAAAAAAGAATCACCCCAATAATGCACCAACATTAATGCTAATGCTGGTTTCCATGCTTGTTGGGATTTTCGCTTTCATTAATGTTTATTCCATTCAATCCATCCTACCAACCATGATGAATGAATTTAACATTAGCGCAGACAAAGCAGGACAAACAGTCGCTATTACCGTCCTAGCCATAGCCATCATTTCCCCCTTTATTGGCATGTTGTCCGACGCCATTGGACGAAAATTTTTTATTGTTGCATCAGTATTATTGCTCTCAATTCCCACTATTCTCATTGGTTTTGCTCACAACATTAATGAAATATTGCTATACAGATTCATTCAAGGATTACTTGTACCAGGCATGACTGTTGTTATGATGGCTTATTTAGGAGAAGAGTTTAAAGGTCGAATCATGACCAAACTCATCTCTTTATATGTTTCAGGATCAGTTCTCGGTGGCTTTTTAGGGCGCTTTGTCACAGGGCACCTTGAAGAATTATTAGGCTGGCGCGAGGCATTTTGGACATTAGGGGCTTTAAATTTCATTAGCGCTTTAATAATTATTTTTTATTTACCTAATTCCAAATGTTTTGAAGCCAATAGAAATATAAAAAAGACATTATCAACACTTGGCAACCACCTCAAAAACCCCAATCTATTGGCAGCCTGCTGCACAGGCGGATGCGTATTTTTCTCATTGGTAGGCGGCTTTACTTACATCAATATTTACCTAGCCAAAGAACCCTTTTCCTTAACTTCTGCACAATTGGCCAATATTTTCATTGTGTATTTACTAGGAACCGTTGTTACCCCATTAGCATCACGATTAATTCAACGCTTTGGACCACGAGGAACAATATTGCTTGCTTTATCTATTTCCAGTTTGGGTATTTTAGGCACGCTATCAAGTCATCTTTGGGTCATTATCATCGGACTAGCTGTTTTATCCACTGGCGTTTTTATTACCCAATCTAGCACCATTAGCTTTGTCACCAGCCGCATCACAGAAGGCCGCTCACTCGCCACTGGCTTGTATAATATGTCATATTATTTTGGTGGCACATTAGGTGCTGTGGTTTGTGGAATGACTTTTATTTGGGGCGGCTGGCTGGCGACTGCCATTGCATTACTCATTGCACAGCTGATGTCCATGAGCATTGCCGCACGCTTTATGAAAACCAAAAACCCCGATATCGTCCATTAATTAACCAGATATTAACTAATCGCTCTACCACGCTTATCATCATTGGCACAGCAATGCTTTTTTCGTTAAAATAGACCATTCCCAAGCTATAGATAAGAAGATTGATATGGTTGCTGTAGTACGAAAAGGCTCTCAGTTCGTTTCTGTCAGTGATGAGGACACTTGGCTAGAAAATTTGCCAGCAGACTTTAGTGAAAAAGATATTCAAACCGTCACTAAAGCGCTGCATTTTGCCATCAAAAAATATCCTAGCGATGCTACAACATTAGTGGGTGAGCCCATTATTTCTCACTTACTAACATCCAGCCTAATTATTGCAGATGTGAACTTATTAGCTGATGCAGTTGCAGCAACACTTCTATCAGAATCCCCTGTACATGTTCAAAATTGGCAAGATATTCTACAAGAAGAATTTGGCACATCTATTACCGAATTGGTTATTGGTATTGACCAAATTGAACGACTAACAGAATTTGCCAGCGTAGAAAAATTAGCCACACCAGAAGAAAAACAACAACAAGCAGAAACCATGCGAAAAATGCTTCTAGCCATGGTTTCCGATATCCGTGTGGTTTTAATTAAATTAGCCATTCGAACGCGCACTATGCATTTCTTATCCAACTCAAAAAATCTGGATTTAAATCGCAAAGTAGCCAAAGAAACCATGGATATCTTTGCCCCTCTTGCCAATCGGCTTGGCGTATGGCAAATCAAATGGGAATTAGAAGATTTGTGTTTTAGGCATATTCAACCTGAAGCCTATAGCAAAATAGCAAAATTATTAGATGAAAAGCGCATTGAACGAATAGAATACATTGATAATTTTGTTAAAAGTTTACAAACAGAACTATCCAACAATAATATTCACTGTGAAGTAGCAGGTCGGCCCAAACACATTTATTCCATTTACAAAAAAATGGTTAAGAAAAAGTTGGATTTTTCAGGCTTGTACGATATTCGTGCTGTTCGAATTTTAGTTAATAGCATTCCAGAATGCTATACAACCTTAGGTATTATCCATAACCTTTGGCAGCCTATCCCAGGCGAATTTGATGACTATATTGCACAACCAAAAGCCAATGATTACCAAAGTCTACATACTGTCGTTATTGGACCAGACAATAAAGGCGTGGAAATTCAAATCCGCACTTTTGATATGCATGAATTTGCTGAATTTGGCGTTGCTGCGCATTGGAGATATAAGGAAGGTGGTAATGGTGGCGGCATTTATGAACAGAAAATTGCCTGGTTACGCCAACTCCTAGATTGGCGTGAGACCCTTGCAGATTCAGGCAAAGAAGACCTTGCCACCGCATTTCAGACGGAGTTATTCAATGACACCATTTACGTCTTAACGCCACAAGGAAAAGTATTATCGCTCCCTTATGGTGCAACACCAATCGACTTTGCTTATGCGGTGCACTCAGGCTTAGGAGATCGATGCCGTGGCGCAAAAGTAAATGGTCAAATCGTCCCACTTTCAACACCATTAGAAAATGGGCAACGTGTTGAAATTTTAACCGCAAAACAAGGCGGACCATCCCTGAACTGGGTGCTAGATGGCTGGGTAAAAAGCAACAAAGCCATTAGCAAAATTCGAGCCTATATTCGACAACAAAATGCTGATTCCACAAAAGAAACAGGCAAAGCTATTTTTGATAAACAAGTTGCCAAGTCCAATAGCAAACCAAATTTACAACATTTAGCTGAAACATTGGGATTTGATAAGCTTGATGACTTATATCTCGCTTTAGGTCAGGGTGATATTGGCCCACAGAGTATTAATCGTGCCATTTCTAAACAAATGTCACCAGAAATAACCCCTCTTACCGAAGAAAAAATCGTTAAGCAAAGCAAAGCCAAAACCTATAAAAATGCCGTATTAATTGATGGTGAAGATGGTTTATTAACCATCTTAGCGAAATGCTGCAAGCCGGCTCCTCCTGATCACATCATAGGATTTGTCACCAAAGGCCGAGGCATCTCTATTCACCGCAACAATTGCCCTGCTTTTGAATACTTAGCAGAAGAACATCCTGAAAAAGTTGTGGCTGCTGGTTGGGCTGAAAAAACAGATGGCAGTATTTTCCCAATTGATATTGAGGTTCGTGCACGAGATAGGAATGGTTTATTACGGGACGTATCTGATTTACTCACCAGAAACAAATTAAACGTTATTGCCGTGCAAACATTGAGTAAAGATTTAATTGCAAGCATGCGTTTCACGGTGGAAGTTAATCAAGTTTTAGACTTACCCCGTGTGCTCTCTGCATTAAGTGACATTAAAGGTGTTATTGCCGTTAATCGCCTTTAATCTCTTTGGTACCATCATAAAAAAAGCTGCCTAGGCAGCTTTTTTATCTTAATCGTCAGAAGAATCTTCTGCTGGTACACCACGCAATACCAATAAAGGCAAAGTACTTTGGCGCATAACAGTTTCTGCAAAACTACCCATTAGCAAATGCATTAAACCAGTACGACCATGCGTGCCCAATACCAATAAATCAGCTTTTTGAGCTTCAGCAAAATTCACCAACTGCTGAGCCATATCGCGAGCGCCTTTAGTTGATACAGCTAAATGGCGATTAATATTTGTTAAACCCAATTCTTGAGCACATTGCTCAGCCTTATCCAACACTTCATTGCCTTGAGCTAGAGCAGCAGATTCATAACTTTCATGCTGCAAAAATTCTGGCGCCAATGCCATGTATTCTGTTGGATTCGCAATATTAACCATGGTTAATTTTGCACCTGATAATTTTGCCAACTCAACGGCATGCTCTAAAGCCTGCATTGACGTATTACTACCGTCCACAGCGATAACTAAATTTTTATACATCATATACCCCCTTCTATTACTCAATATCTATCACGTTATTGAACATGATCTATTATTGTTTAGTATAATCTTAAATACTTTATTCTCAAATATTTTTTGCATAGTTTTGACTTAAGGCAGTAATCATGACATTGAATCAACCCAGCACTTCCTCACGACGCTTTGGCGGTATCTCAAGATTATATGGGGATAAAAATGCACAAAAATTAGCCAATGCCCATGTTGTTATTATTGGCGTCGGCGGCGTTGGCTCTTGGTCAGTAGAAGCTCTTGCGCGCTCTGGTATTGGCGAACTAACCTTAATTGATTTAGATAATGTAGCGGAATCGAATACCAATCGTCAATTACATGCCCTCACTAACGACTTTGGCAAACCCAAAGTTTTAGCCTTACAAGAAAGAATTGCTCAAATTAACCCAGAATGCAAAGTAAATTTAATTGAAGACTTTGTAGATGAAAAGAATTTAACTGCGATTTTTAGCACCCATTTTGACTTTGTGATTGATGCCATTGACCAAGCAAGAGTTAAGGCAGCCTTAGCTAATCATTTTGTTCGTAACAAACAAGCTTTTATCATGTCAGGTAGTGCTGGCGGACAACAACACCCTGCACTTATCAAAACAGCGGATTTAAGCAAAGTAACCCATGATCCCCTTCTTGCCAACATTCGTTATACACTGAAAAAGCGCTTTGGCTTTAGCCGAGATACCAGTAAAAAAATGAAAATCCCGTGCATTTATTCACTAGAAAACATTACTCCACCACAATCCAATGATGTCTGTTCAACTCAAGAAGCACCACAAGGGCTTTCCTGTGCTGGATATGGAGCCTCAATGCTAGTAACAGCAACTGTTGGACTGCATTGCGCCCATGCTGCCATCGAACACATTATTCAGGCAGATTAATCGTGGAACAACATGCTATTGCTATTCTATTTGGCCAACCTGTTAATGATATTCCAAAAGATTTATTCATTCCGCCTGATGCGCTGCAAGTTATCTTGAAAAGTTTTGAAGGTCCTTTAGATTTATTGCTTTATCTGATTAGAAAGCAAAATCTAGATGTACTGGATATTCCAATGGAGCAAGTAACCAATCAATACTTACAATACATTGCCACAATGGAAAATAATAACTTCGATTTAGCAGCAGAATACTTACTCATGGCGGCTACCCTAATTGAAATTAAATCACGATTATTATTGCCTCAAACACAAGTTCACTTAGATGAAGAGGATGATCCTCGAGCAGAGCTAGCAAGAAGATTGCTCGCCTATGAGCAAATGAAACAAGCTGCATTAAAAATGAATGAATTACCACAAGCAGGTCGAGATTTTGATTGGGTGCAATTTACATTTACACCAGAAGTAATTCAAAAATTACCTGAAGTTAGCATTGGTGATTTAAAACAAGCTTGGTTAGCAATTTTATCCCGTTCGCACCATCACAAATCCCACACCGTCCAAACAGAAAAATTTTCTGTTCGCCATCAAATGCTTTGGATTTTACAGCAACTAAAAGAAAAAACTCGCTGCATATTTCATGAGCTTTTTGAGAAAGGTACCAGTACATCCTTGATTTTAACAAATTTCATTGCTATTTTAGAACTTGTTAAAGAAAATCAGATTTTTCTCCACCAAGAATATGCTTGTGGTCCAATCACCATTACAGCACAAAATAATATTAAGGAGTCATATGAGATACCACAACATTAGTACAGTCGCAGAGCAATTAACGCGTTACTACATTACTTTGCCTCATTGCAAAGCCATTAATCTGGATATAGTCCAATTCAATGAACTAGGTCCAACATTAACAGTTCCTTTTCAAGAAAATCTACAAGCCAACAACACAGATAAAATCATGCATGGCGGTGTAATAACAACCTTAGTCGATGTAACATCCGCTTCAGCAGTAACTGCAATCATGCCTGAAATAGAAGGCTTAGCAACAATTGACTTGCGAATTGATCATATTTCACCACCCAAGCCAGAACAAAGTATTTTTTGTACTGCTCAATGTTTAAATGAAGACAATAATATTGCTTATGTTCGAGCCAGTGTTTATCAAGACGATGCCAATATGCCTTTTGCCATTGCAACAGGTACTTTTATTCGTAGCCGCTTAACATCTGAACAAAAGGCATTACTTTCATGAATAACTTCCAACTTGATACCGAACAAACAAAAACAATGCATCAAAATATGCCGTATACGCAATTTATTGGCCTGCAAATTGGCAAAAATACAAATGATGACATTATGTTTTTCCTCCCGACCCAACGACAGCACGTCGGTAATACCATTCGAACAAGCTTACATGGTGGGTTACTAGGTGGCTTAATGGAAAGTTGTGCGCAATATTTTGCATGCCAAATCCAGGCACTAAACAATACACCAAAAACCATCAATATCAACATTGACTATCTTCGCCCAGGTTTACCTCAAGATGCTTATATTCATTGCAAAATGATTAAAGCAGGCTCAACCATTAGCAGCATTTGGGTGGAAGTTTGGCATACAAACTCACAAAAACCCATTACCACGGCCAGGGTTTTGTTAGAAATTTAACAACTTAACTAAACAAGTACTCTTAATGAAAAAAATCTTAATTATTGGTGGATTAACAGGCGGATTTGGTGGCATGGAAACCGTTTTAAAAAAATTCTATGCATTATTAAGCCAAGATTCTCAATATCAAGTTTCTTTCTATATTATTGGCACGCCAAGAAAAAAACATCACTTCTCTTGGTTACAAAATATACCACACCAATTTATTGGCAAAATCATACCTATCCAATTTATTGAAAGAAAGCTAGCTGTCCATCAATTAAAAAAACAACTAACCCTGGAGAATTTCTCGGCTATTATTGCCTACAATAGTCTAGGAGTACTAATTGCCAAAGCGGCCTCAAAGAATTTAAATATCAACATTCTTTCTTGGATGCACTTTTCATTCAACTCATTCTCAAAAAAACATCAGCAACGAATTAGCACAGCTAATTATCATTTAGCAATTTGTGATGAGATTAAACAACAAATGATGCATCTTGGCATACCAGACCAAAATATTTTTACGGTCTATAACCCAACATCAAGAGTTCAGCAGTTAATCTCCAGACCAAAAGAAAAAACAAAATTTCTTTATATCGGGCGAATACAATATCAAGATCAAAAGAATATGCAAGAATTATTTCATGCACTTGCCCTAGTATCACATCAAAATTTTCAGCTAGAAATAATTGGTGATGGGAAAGAAGAAGATATTATGTTATTAAAACAACTAGCAAAATCTTTAAATATAGAACAACATATTAAATGGCATGGCTGGCAAGCAAATGCATGGGAATACATACAAGAACAGATACAAACAATTTCTGCATTGGTAATGAGCTCAAGCTATGAAGGCTTTCCAATGGTACTTGGTGAAGCAATGGCTCGTGGTATCTTCTGCATTAGCTCTAATTGCCCAACAGGCCCTGCTGATATCATCAATCATAATAATGGTTTACTATATCCATTAGGTGATATTCCGAAATTAGCTAGCCATCTAAACTTTGTTTGTCAAAATGAATTACCGGAACAAAACAATATTCAAGAATCCATTGAACATTTGTATGATGACCAATACATTAAAAATATCAAAAATATTCTCAATAAACTGCCAAATTAATAAGCTGTTGATACAAAAATACCCTAGCAAGCTAGGGTATTTTATCTGATTTGAAACGTTTAAATTAACGTTTTTTACCTGAAGCAGAAGCAACTGCCAAGTTTTCGTCACGGCGTAAAGAAGTGCTTTCGCAACCTTCTGGCAATGTAACGTCAGAAATATGAAGAATTTGACCGCCAATTACTTTAGACATATCCAATTCCAAGAATTCTGGAATGTTGCCTGGCAAAGTCATGATTTCGATATTTGCCATCAATTTAGCAATACGACCACCATGCAATTTAACTGCTGGAGAAATTTCGCTATTAACCAAGTGCAAAGGTACTTTAACTTTAACAGGTGTATCTAGTGCAACAGATTGGAAGTCAATGTGTTGAACAGCTGGTTTGAATGGGTGCATTTGGAAATCGCGAACGATAACGTCGATTTTTTTGCCATCCAAATCTAATTTCAATACTGAGCTGTGGAAAGCTTCTTTGTTCAACGCGTGAAATAATGCGTTTGCATCAACAGAAACCACTACTGGCTCTTGGTTTTCGCCGTAAATAACAGCAGGTGTTTGACCTTCACGACGTAGGCGGCGGCTCGCACCAGTGCCTTGTGCTTCACGTACAGAAGCTTTAACTTCAAATGCCATAATAAAAACTCCAAAATAAATATGCCACCATCGACCGCGACCAGTTTAAGGTGGCTTTAAAGAGGCTGTATTTTAAGGTAAAAATACGCCAGGTGAAACTACATCTTCATTAAACAAGTAAGAAACTGACTCTTCGTTGCTAATACGACGCACTGTTTCTGCTAACAAACCAGCAATACTTACTTGACGAATACGATCACAAGCTTGAGCAGCTTCGCTCAAAGGAATCGTATCAGTGATAACGACTTGATCAATATCTGAAGATTGAATACGCTCTACAGCTGCACCAGAAAATACTGGGTGAGTTGCATAAGCTAAGACACGATTAGCGCCACGAGCTTTCAATGCTGAAGCTGCTTTACATAAAGTATTGGCTGTATCAATCATGTCATCAACAATTAAACATGTTTTATCTTGAATATCACCAATAATATTCATCACTTCAGCTTCGTTTGCCTTAGGACGACGTTTATCAATAATAGCCAAATCTGTATTTAACATTTTAGCAACGGCACGAGCACGAACAACACCACCGATATCAGGACTTACAACCACTAAGTTCTCAATGCGTTGTTGCATAATATCGTGCACTAAAATAGGCGTTGCATAGATATTATCTACAGGAATATCAAAGAAGCCTTGAATTTGGTCAGCGTGCAAATCAACTGTTAGTACACGATCAACACCTGCTGAGTACAACATATTTGCGACCAATTTAGCCGAAATAGGTACACGAACTGAACGTGGACGACGATCTTGACGAGCATAACCAAAATATGGAATAGCTGCAGTAATACGACCAGCTGATGCGCGTTTTAAAGCATCGGCCATCGTCAAAATTTCCATTAGGTTGTCATTAGTTGGTGCGCAAGTTGGTTGTAAAATAAATACGTCACGACCACGTACATTTTCCAATAACTCAATTGCGACTTCACCGTCAGAAAAGCATGAAACGGTTGCGCGACCTAATGAAATATCTAGGTGTTTAACGACATTTTCTGCCAATTTAGGATTCGCATTGCCGGTAAATACCATCAAACTGTCATATGCTGCCATATTTTCTTCGCCTGCATGATTTTTTAAATGAAAGTGTGGAATCATTTAATGTTCCCTACCCAAACTGAATATTGCACCTATAATGCAATCTTTAAGGGCGTAATGATACACCTTTTTCATTGAATAAACTAACTTTTATGGTAATAAAGCTATGAATAAACAACAAAAAAGCGTGTAAGATACACTTACACGCTTTTAAATTTGGCTGGGGTGGTAGGGATCGAACCTACGAATGCTGGAATCAAAATCCAGTGCCTTACCACTTGGCGACACCCCAATTTTTATATCATCTCAAGTACTGGCTGGTTATTTAACCCTTTAGCCAAATATGCTTCAAATGACTTAGAAATTATCTCGTAAACTTTCTGAGCATCGGATTCTATATTAAAACCTAGAAAGATGCAAGCCCCTGATCCAGTCATTAGTGAGTTACCATATTTTGATAATTCCACTAAAGCAGCTTTTACTGCTGGGTACTCTATACAAACCACCTCTTGCATATCGTTTCGATGTGGCTGTGATGTTTCGAGAGAACGCATTATGCAAGATTTAGAATTCCGTGTCAACAGTTTATTTGAAAATATTTTGGCCGTTGTCACATGTACATCTGGCTTAATGATAACATACCATTGATTATCCAAAGATATTGTCGTCAAAACCTCGCCAATTCCTGATGCAAAAGCATTCTCTCCGTAGACAAAAAACGGTACATCCGCACCCAATGTAACGGCCAACTGAATCAAATCATCTGTATTTAAATTCAATTGCCACCATTTATTAAGCACCAATAATACTGTTGCTGCATCAGAACTACCGCCACCAAGACCGCCACCCATGGGTATTTTCTTATTTACCCAAATATCAACACCTTGTTTTTGACTTTCAGGCAGCCTATTTTGCAACAACTTTGCTGCTTTATAGCTTAAATCTTGTTCCGCACTCACTCCGTCGATCAAGGTATGTAAAACAACCTTATCATCATCTCTTAAGCAAAAATAAAGCGTATCGTACAAACCAATGTATCGAAATACTGTTTCTAATAAATGGTAGCCATCTTCGCGCTGTCCAACAATATGCAACATTAAGTTCAATTTAGCAGGCGCAGGAAAGGCTTTTGCATGCTCAGGTATATTGAATTGCTCACGAAAAGCAAAATCATCTTGCCACATTATTTAATCATCCCTTGCTTCGCATACTTGAATATTTCGGTTTTCAGTTGGCTCAAAGCTGGTAAACAATAAACGAATATCAACGTTTTGATTACTTAATTTCAACTCTCTTGGAGCCATACCATCTGCCGCCATTTGTCGACGGATAATCCAACCACCCTGCTCCAAAGCACCATCAGGCAAAATACGATGCGGCAAATCAGATACCCACTTACCCATTGCCCAATGATCAATATAGGTTAATGGCAATGGAAAACCCACCAATTGCATACTCAGCTCTTCAGCGCTAGAAGCTTGATATTTTTCGCCATTTGCATTGATGGCAATCACGCCAATATTATCTTGGCAAATCTCACCCACAGTATTTCCCAACGGCGTATTAACGGCAATGCTTTGCACTTGCCCTTGATTGGTCCAGTCAAAATTAGCATATGAGCCTTTGTCTTTTATTTTAACAGCCAAGCGCCCTTCGCCATCAAAATACTGTAAGGCACTACCATTACTTTCTTGCCAATCATGGCCAGACATCCAGGTAGTTGTTGTACATGCAGATAAAAAACTGAGCATCACAATGGATGCCCAATTAAATGTTTTCTTTAACATTATTGTCCTTCAAGCATTACTGCGCATTTTCTATCGCAGGTATTGTAACCTGCACACCAAAACGTTTCATGGTTTTTAGCAACAAGCTATCTTGCTTCTGTTTGGCTTGAAAAACGGATTTTTCATTATCGGACAATCCTTCTTGCCACACAGCTTTAGCTTCATCAATCTTGCCTAGCTGCCATAAAACCTCACCAAGATGTGCAGCAATATCAGCATTTGGCGTCATCATTTCATATGCTTGCTGCAAATACTCCAAAGCCTTCTCTAAATCGCCCTGCTTGTAATAAGCCCAACCCAGACTATCTAAAACATGTGGTGTATCAGGCAATAACAAGTATGCTTTTTGAATCAACTGCATACCTTCTTTTAATCCGCCAGATACGTCTAATAATGTATAACCAAGAGCATTCATACCTTCTGGATCATTAGGCATTAATTTACGGTAATGGCGCAAATCAGCTACTGCAGATTCATTTAGCTCCAATACATCTGATTTATAAATTGCACGCTGATAATAAGCCATGGCAATTTCTTCAACGGTGGCTTCTGAATCTTTATTTAATGTTGCGATAATTTCATCTAAATAAGACAAGCCTCGCTTTGGATTATTTTCCGCCATTGACGACATCAAATTTAACTGTAAATAATCTTTTTTCGTAAAGATTTTGCCACTATTGAAATCCAATTTTTTTGCTTGCTGCAAATACACATTGGCCTTCGCCCAATCGCCTTTATCAGCAAAACCAGAAGCCAACAATAATGCTTTATCAAATTGCATATGTGATGCAGTCACTCTTTCTGCCCACAAAATAGCTTTATCTGTATTTTTATGTCGGAATGAAATAACTGACATCATAATAGCTGATCGATTTTTCTGATCTTGCCCACCTAATGCATAAGCTCGCTCATAAAAGCCTTCTACAATTTCCAGAGGTTCTTGCCTTTGCTGAGCCAAGTAACCAGCTTGGATAAGCAAATCCGCATTGGGATTCATCGCCAGCTGTTTTTGCAACAATTCAGAAGCTTTATCAAGATTACCCACATGAACAAATGTTTCGATTTCTAGCATTTGCCACATATTAGATAAACTAGAACTGGGTGTTTTCTTAAAGAAATCCACCAACAATTGTGGCTGTTTTTGTGCAATTAGTGTTAAAACCAATTGCGTAGCAGGTCGAACATCACTGTCTATCTTTGCTAAACGCTGTAAAGCTTTAATGCTATTCTTTTGATTACCATCTAATGCCGAATACAAAATATCAGCAATAGCAGCTTCAGAAATATCAGCATGTTGCTGCGCTGCTTGATGAATAACTTTAACGCCCTTTTTCGCCACAGATGGGTTTTCAAGGCTTAGCTGAGCCATTTGCAAGAACATGCGACGAACTTGCATTTCATTTGCATTTTTTAATAACTCATTAAATGGCTCATAAGCATTTTCAATATTGCCTAAACGTAAATCACGCTCCCAAATCATTTGCTTATGTGAAGTTGAGACATTGTCTGGATCCATTTGCCCCCAAACATATAGCGCACGATTCGCCAAATCAAAAGCATTATTCTCTAATGCAATATCGACTGCTCGCTCCGCAACTTCTGGCGCACGGCTGCGATCCAATAAAATTTGATATGATAATAATGAAGGCAAAACATCACCATTAACATAAGCCATCTCACTCATTAACAAACCAAACACATTATCTGCACGCTGAGAAACAGCATGTAAGCGCTCGGCCTCACTATGATCTATCTGACTAACTTGCACTTGAATACTTGGATCATCATTCAAAATCGGTTTTTGCAAACTGACTTCTGGCTGCTGATCAATTGTTGCACCTTTAGTATCGATTTCTTGTTGTTCTTGCCCATTAGCAAAAGCAGCATTTGCCATGCTAAAAAAAGCCATTACAATTAATGAGTGTGTCAATAAACGTTTGAATGGAAGCATCATTAAAGCATTCTGTTACAAGTTAAGAATATTTCACTTTAACACAACCTTTTGTATTTTTGGGTAAGCACGCATCTTTAACCAATAATCTTTTCATGTAGGCGGATATTCATAAATCCAGTAAACTAAGAACCCACATAAAACATGTCAATTTAATTTTTTAATAAGCCACTATGCCTGAACTACCAGAAGTCGAAACCACCAAAAACGGTATCTCACCTCACATTATTCACAAAACTGTCCATGAAGTTATTGTGCGTCAACCAAAACTTCGCTGGATGATTCCTGCCGACTTGGCCGAAAAATTATGCAATGAAACAGTTTTATCTGTAGAGCGCAGAGCAAAATATTTATTAATTCAATTTGCCACAGGCACTTTGATTATTCACTTAGGCATGTCTGGCAGCTTAAGAATACATTTACCAACGGATATCAGTGACAGCAAAAAACATGATCACGTCGAATGGAAATTCAATGATGGTACTATCATGCGCTATCATGACCCACGGCGCTTTGGGGCTGTTTTATGGTATGAAGGCGCAATGGATTTTCATCCATTATTAGAAAAACTGGGGCCAGAGCCATTATCAGAAGATTTTAATGCTGAATATCTGTATTCAAAGCTACAAAAACAAAAAAGAATGATTAAAGTGGCTTTAATGGATAATCATATGGTTGTTGGTGTTGGCAATATTTATGCCAATGAAGCCTTATTCATGAGCAGCATTTTACCAACACGCACTTGCCAAAATATTAACATGGCTGAGTGTGAATTATTGGTTAATAATATTAAAACTGTTTTACAGGCAGCCATTAAAGCAGGTGGTAGTACATTGAGAGATTTTGTGAATAGCGATGGCACCAGCGGCTATTTTCAACAGCAATATTATGTTTATGGCAAAAACGGACAATCTTGCCAAATATGCAATGACCTTATTAGTAACCAAAAAATAGCTCAGCGCAGTAGTTTTTATTGCCCAACATGCCAGCATTAATCACACTCATCAAAAAATAAAATACTGATATGGACAACATGACAGAAAAAACAAACACACTGGAATCTAAAACTGTTAACTATTGGGTGCGCTTTAAACGATTATGCCAATTATTTTGGTGGGTCGTTACACAACTGCGTGTGTTTGGTAAAAATTTCGAAACTGACCCTAGCCCACATAAAACGTTTAAAAAGCAAGAAGCTGCATTGTCTTTTCTCAAAATTTTAGATGCCAAAGTCAACATTCAAGGGCGAGAAAATTTTGTTTTCTCTAAAAATTTGGTCGTTGCCAATCATGCATCATGGCTGGATATTTTCGCTCTATTGAGTATTTATCCCATGAGTTTTATTGCTAAACGAGAAATTAAAAAATGGCCATTTTTAGGTAGAATCATTACCAATGCTGGCACCGTGTACATTAACCGCAATAATAAAAAAGAATCCATCAAAATCAGCCAATCTATTAGCGAAGAACTCGACAAAGATCAAATCGTTGCTTTCTTCCCTGAGGCTAAAATTGTAGATGGCAAAACATTACAACCTTTTAAAGCTGCATTGTTTCAGGCAGCCTTAGAAAGTGATAGCACCACTCAACCTATCTGTATTAATTATTTTAATAACAATGGTGAGCCAAGCAATGTGCCAATTTATGATGACTCGGTGAATTTATTTCAATCCTTATGGCACGTAGTTAGCGCTAACAAATTGAATATTCAAGTTGTTATTACGCCAGGGTTACAAGTAAACAAGGATACCACTCGCTTTGAGCTAGCGGAGCAATCAAAAATTGCTATTGCTAATCATTTTAACGAAAGATAATAGCTATCAGCATTTATATTTCGATAGATTTTATAAATAGATAAAATCTATCGTCAACATATAAACAACTAACTAGATTAATTAAAGATTTATGCAATAATAAACCCATCAAATTTAACAACGAAGCAACAAGGAGTTTAATGATGTTACAAAACAAAGAAGGTCAATTCGTTCCTAGCTGTTCATTTCCAGTACGTGAAGGCGATGCATGGAAAACATTAACAACTGACGACTTGTTCAAAGGTAAAACCGTTGTTGTATTTTCTTTACCAGGTGCTTTCACACCTACTTGTTCTTCAAGCCATTTACCTCGTTATAACGAATTGGCTAAAGAATTTAAAAAACAAGGTGTTGATGACATCTTATGTGTATCAGTGAACGATACTTTTGTCATGAATTCTTGGAAAGAATCTCAAGAAGCTGAAAACATTACCTTTATTCCTGATGGTAACACCAGCTTCACTGACGGCATGGGCATGCTAGTGGACAAAGAAAACCTAGGTTTTGGTAAACGTTCATGGCGCTATTCAATGCTAGTAAAAGATGGCAAAGTGATTAAAATGTTCATCGAGCCAGAAAAAGACGGCGACCCATTTGAAGTATCAGATGCTGATACCATGATGCGCTTTATCAACCCTGAGTTTAAAGATATGCCATCTGTTGCAATCTTCACAAAACCAGGTTGCCCTTTCTGTGCGAAAGCAAAAACTTTATTAAAAGATAAAGGTTTTGGCTACGAAGAAATCGTTTTAGGTCATGATGCTAGCACCGTATCTATTCGTGCTATCACCAATAAAACAACTGTTCCTCAAGTATTCATCGGCGGCGAATACATTGGTGGCAGCGAAGATTTAGAAGCTTATTTTAATAAATAATCTTAATCAGGCTGCTCTTACAGGCAGCCTTTTTTAAACCCATCAAACAGTAAATATAAGTTTTATACTATTAATAAAGCTTTTATTTACCGTTTTAAAACCATTTTGAAGGAATCATACATGCAAAATATCGAAGCTGACGTAGTCATTATAGGTGGTGGTACAGCTGGCATGGGTGCTTATCGCAATGCTAAAAAATATACTGACAGCGTATATTTAATTGAAGATCATCACTTTGGTACCACTTGTGCAAGAGTTGGCTGTATGCCTTCAAAATTACTGATTGCTGCAGCTGATGCAACATATCATGCTCAACACACAGATTTATTCGGCGTTCACCTAGATGGCAGCATTCGTGTTGACGGCAAAGAAGTCATGCACCGCGTAAAATCAGAACGCGATAGATTTGTTGGTTTTGTTTTAGAAGATGTTGATGCTTTTGAAAATAAAATCCTAGGTAGAGCCAAGTTTATTGATGAGCACACTGTTCAAGTTGACGAACATACCATCCTAAAAGCAAAGCGCATTGTCATTGCCACTGGTTCACGCCCTAATGTATTACCAGAATGGGAAGCTTTAGGAGATAAATTAATCATCAATGATGATGTTTTTGAATGGGATGATTTACCAAAAAGTGTTGCTGTATTTGGTACAGGTGTCATTGGCTTAGAATTGGGTCAAGCACTTAGCCGTCTTGGTGTTGAAGTTCACTTTTTTGGTCGCTCAGGTTCACTAGGTGGCATTACTGATCCAGTTGTATTGGAAAAAGCAACCACAATCATGGGTGAAGAACTCAATCTTTATCTTCATGCCAATACCAAAACTCGCCTAACCGAACAAGGCAAAGTTGAAATTGCTTGCCAACAATGTCATGGCGACAAAGTAATTGAAGTCGATTATCTATTGGCTGCCACAGGTCGCAGACCAAATGTAGACAATTTAAATCTAGAAATTCTGGATCTTAAAAAAGACTCACGCGGTGTTCCAGTTGCAGATCGCCATACAATGCAAACCAGCATTCCCCATATTTTCATCGCAGGTGACGCATCTAATCAATTAGCACTATTGCACGATGCATCAGACCAAGGTCGAATTGCAGGAGAAAATGCAGGAGCATTCCCAACGATTAATGAAGGTTTACGCCGCAGCTTAATCAGCGTGGTTTTCTCTGATCCACAAATTGCTAGTATTGGTGCTCGTTATAGCGACTTACTAGCGCAATATGATGGAGAGAATTTTGCCATTGGCGAAGTATCCTTCCACAATCAAGGACGTTCAAGAGTTATGGGCGTAAACAAAGGCCATATGCGCGTTTATGCAGATAAAACCACTAAACAATTTATTGGTGCTGAAATCTTTGGCCCAGCAGCTGAACATTTAGCCCATTTACTAGCTTGGTCACACCAGCAGCAAATGACTATTCCACAAATGCTAGACATGCCTTTCTATCATCCCGTCATTGAAGAAGGTTTACGAACAGCACTTCGTGATGTTAATGCAAAACTAAATTAATTTTTTCATTACTTATTCTGCGAAATAGCCTTTAGTCTACTTATAGTCTAAAGGCTATTTTATGTGCTATAAAGCAGTATTATTAAAAACATACTCACAGCATGGGATTAAAAAAATGAAACAATCTCAACCTACTTTGTGGAAAAAAACCTTAATCAGCTTAAGCCTATCAATTGGCCTAATCAGTGGCTGTACAGCAGTAGCTGATATATTTGGAGCAGATACTGCAACCATTAATGCCCAATCAGCTCAAAGCTACCAACAATTAGTTACCTCAGCACACTCAAAAGGTGCACTGGATACTTCTTCACGCACATCACAACGCATTCATTCCGTTTTTAATCGCATGGTGCCTTACGCCAACCAAGCCAACACAACCGGTGTACAATTTAACTGGCAAGTTAGTGTTTTTCGCACAGATGAAATGAATGCATTCGCTATGCCTGGCGGTAAAATGGCTTTCTACACAGGCATTGTGGAAAAGTTAAATTTATCTGATGATGAAATTGCAGCCATTATGGGTCATGAAATGACTCACGCTTTGCATGAACACAGCCGAAAAGCCATGGGTCAAAAAATTATCACAGGTGTTGGCTTAGAAATTGCAGGCGGCGTATTGGCTGGTCGCACCGGAATGGACCCACAATTGGTTCAACAAACTGGTGGCATTTTAGAAGAATTTGGTTTAACACTACCATTCTCTCGCAGCCAAGAAGCTGATGCAGATAAAGGTGGTTTAATGCTAATGGCTCAAGCTGGCTACAATCCAGAAGCAGCGGTATCTGTTTGGGAAAAAATGAATAAATTCTCAAACAATGCTGGTAACGATGCATTAAGTAGCATTACTTCTACTCACCCAACCAATAACACTCGCATTGCTAACATTCAAAAGAATTTACCAAGCGTGATGCCTGTTTACCAAGCAGCAAAAAACAAAAAACGTTAATTCACCATTAGCGCACCTAAAAAAAGCACCTCAAGATTGGGTGCTTTTTTATTAACCGTATTTTTTCATTGCTTGCCATGTTTCTAAGATTAACTCAGGGCGATTTTCTTTAATGTAGTTAGCATCAGATAATCGCTGACGCCATAAACGAGCACCTTTTAGTCCATGAGTTAAGCCCAAATAATGTCGAGCCATATGTCGCATTGTTGTGCCATGTCCTGAATCAATTTGTCCTTGAGCATATTGCATCAATTGCTTAACTACCCGCTCCAAATCGACTTCTTGTGCATCATCATGGTAAAAAAGTTTATCCCATTGCGCCATAATCATAGGGTTATGATAAGCTTCGCGCCCTACCATCACACCATCAACATGCTGTAAATGTTGTGCAATATCATCATTGGTTTTGACACCGCCATTTAAGATAATCTCTAAATCAGGAAAATCTTGTTTTAGCTGATAAACAAATTCATATTTTAACGGTGGTATTTCTCTATTTTCTTTTGGTGACAATCCATTTAGCCAAGCATTTCTCGCATGAACAATAAAAACTTGGCAATCGGTTTTTTGATTTAACGACCCCACAAAATCACGAACAGTAGCATATTCCGTTTGCTTATCCACACCAATGCGATGCTTAACCGTTACATCAATACTCACAGCATCTTGCATGGCTTTTAAACAATCAGCGACTAAATCCACTTCTTGCATTAAACAAGCACCAAACGCCCCTTTCTGAACCCGAGGGCTAGGACATCCGCAGTTTAAATTAACTTCGTTGTAACCATATTCTTCTGCCAATTGACTGCAAATAGCCAAATCTTTGGGATCACTACCACCTAATTGTAATGCAACGGGCTGCTCAGCTTCATTGAATGCCAAGAAACGATTTCTATCACCATGAATTAATGCACCCGTCGTCACCATCTCACTATATAGCCAAGCATGCTGAGTAATTTGTCGCGCCATATAACGATAATGTCTATCGGTCCAATCTAACATTGGCGCTACTGAAACGGTACGCTTAGGTAAGGCTTTAACAGTCATTGTTGTATCAATCATCATCAAAAAAGTACTAAATTATAAGCTAGCTTACTCATTTAGCGAATCCATAACTCTGATTATTACGCCACAAAACCAAATGAATGCCCTTGAAAGTACAATGTTTACCTTTTTGAATGTATCATTCAAACATCAACAATAAGATAATATATTGAAAATACTGCTATTTATGAATAAACATCGTACAATAGCGCCCCTATTTGAAAGCAATAATAGAAAAAATGATTACAACCACTATTTTAGGTGTTATTGGTACTGCTGCTTTTGCATTTTCTGGCTACCTGGTTGGCTTTAGAAAAAGATTGGATATTCTTGGCGTGATTATCGTCTCATTACTACCCGCTATTGGTGGCGGATTAGTGAGAGATGTCATCGTCGGACGCACACCTGTTGTCTTTACTGAAACCATCAATTTGTTTGTTGTCGCCATTACTTTAATTTTGTCTTGGCTGTTTCACCTTGAACGACAAAATAGAAAAATCCTCTACAACCTATTTATTATTACCGACTCAATTGGCTTAGTTGCATTTAGCTTAACAGGCGCTCAAATTGGTTTGTTATTTGGATTGAATTTTTTTGGTATTGCATCTCTTGCTTTTGTAACAGCTGTTGGCGGCGGCATTATGCGAGATATTTTAGTCAACGATATGCCAATTGTTTTGCAAAAAGATTTTTATGGAACTGTTGCCATCTTATTGGCTCTAGCTGTCATGCTTTTGGATCAATTTCATTGGCTCAATGATTTTACACTTAATATTTTATTCATTAGCGGCTTAAGTGGTCGACTAGCTGCGCATTATTTCGCTTTTAATCTACCTAAATTTTAAATTAAAAAATATTTTGAACTTTTTCAAAAGGTACCAGTCTATCCTTTGTACATAACCTTGCAATAAGGTATGTATATTAGCAACATTTCCCGCTATGTTTAGCCATCTATATCTTCCCCTGGATATAGATGGCCTTTTTTTGCTATTCTGCTCATCTATAAATATCTAATCCAATCTTACAGAGATTAACTTCCAGTTAACGGAGCTTAATATTTATATCAGTAAAATTATCTTCAGCAGTTAAGCACTTTCAGTAAAAAGTATTAGCTGTGTTTGTAGTGAGTAAGACGTTTTCCCCCGCAATGTATTGACCCTCGATGCTTATCCCTTGGCAAAGAGGGTTTCTTTTTTTATCTCACTATCATGCTATTTGAGAAACAAAATAGCCCAAACACTCCCATTATTTAGCCAATATCAACCAGACTTAATCATTGATTTATTAGACACTTTGGCCAAAATCACTCAGCGGCAAACAGTAAAAATTGCGCAAACCTATAATATTATAATATTTAATACACAATCCCGGCTTAAGCGCACCCTTTTGCATTTCAAAGCTGTTATACTTTCTGTCTTAATTTTATATAACTTTTCATATTGACTTAATGGTTTAATCATGCAAGAACAATACCAACCCTCAAGCATTGAGCCTGCTATCCAAGAAAAATGGAATAGCAAAAAGGTATTCAATGTCAAAGAAGACACTACTAAAGAGCCTTACTACTGCCTATCAATGTTCCCATACCCATCAGGTAAGTTGCACATGGGGCACGTTCGTAACTACACCATTGGTGACGTATTAAGCCGATTCAAATTACTAAAAGGCTTTAATGTTCTACAACCAATGGGTTGGGATGCTTTCGGTTTACCTGCAGAAAATGCAGCAATGAACAATAAAGTTGCACCTGCCGCATGGACTTACCAAAATATTGCTTATATGAAAAAGCAATTACAAAGCTTGGGCTTTGCGATTGATTGGGACCGCGAATTCGCTACTTGTGAACCTGAATATTATCGTTGGGAACAATGGCTATTCACTCGCCTATTTGAAAAAGGCATTATTTATAAAAAAAATGGCATTGTGAATTGGGACCCAGTTGATCAAACTGTTCTAGCCAATGAGCAAGTTGAAAATGGTCGTGGCTGGCGCTCTGGTGCATTGGTAGAGAAGCGTGAAATTCCAATGTATTATGTTCGCATTACTGATTATGCCGAAGAATTATTAGCTGATTTAGATGAATTAGATCACTGGCCTGAGCAAGTTAAAACAATGCAACGCAATTGGATTGGCAAATCCCGCGGTATGCAAGTTCGCTTCAAGTTAGATGAAAATAGCAAACAAGATTTGGATGCTGAACATGCTGACTATGTTCAAGTTTACACGACTCGCCCTGATACATTAATGGGTGCAACTTACGTTGCAGTGGCTGCTGAACATCCTCTAGCAACAGCGTCTGCAATCAATAATCCTGAATTACAAGCATTTATTGCTGAATGTAAAGCAGGCTCTGTGGCTGAAGCTGATATGGCAACCATGGAGAAAAAAGGTATGCCAACAGGTCGCTTTGTCATCAATCCATTAAATGGAGACAAAGTGGAAGTCTGGGTTGCAAACTACGTTTTATTTAGCTATGGCGATGGTGCAGTTATGGCCGTGCCAGCTCATGATGAACGTGACTTTGAATTCGCCAGCAAATACAATCTGCCTAAAAAAACCGTTATTCAGCCTGCTGAAGGTGATGCTGCTGTTGAGCCATTCACAGAACATGGTATTTTATGCAACAGTGGCGAATTAGACGGTTTAGATTTCCAAGGTGCCTTTGATGCTATCGCTCAAAAACTAAGTAGCGATGATTCTGGCTCTCCTAAAACCCAATATCGCCTGCGTGATTGGGGCATTAGCCGTCAACGTTACTGGGGCTGCCCTATTCCTATCATTCATTGCGAATGTTGTGGTGATATCCCAGTACCAGAAGATCAATTACCAGTAGTTTTACCAGAAGATGTCGTTCCTGATGGCGCTGGTTCTCCATTGGCAAAAATGCCTGAATTCTATCAAACAACATGTCCAAAATGTGGTGGCGATGCAAAACGCGAAACCGATACCATGGATACCTTTGTAGAATCTAGCTGGTACTTTGCTCGCTATGCATCTCCAAAAGATGAATTAAGCATGGTTAACAAAGAAGCAGCCCAATACTGGCTGCCTGTACACCAATATATTGGTGGTATTGAGCATGCTATTTTGCATTTATTGTACGCTCGCTTCTTTACTAAATTGATGCGCGATGAAGGTTTATTAAACATCAATGAGCCATTTAGCCGTTTATTAACCCAAGGCATGGTTGTCTGTGAAACATATTCACGAGCACTACCAAATGGCGGCACAGAATATATCGCTCCACAAGATGTGATTTTAGAAACTGATGACAAAGGTCAACCAATCAAAGCAACTCACCGCCTAGATGGTTCTCATGTTGATATCGGTGGCATTGAAAAAATGTCTAAATCAAAAAACAATGGTGTTGACCCACAAGAACTCATTGATGCTTATGGTGCAGATACTGCTCGTCTATTCATGATGTTTGCAGCGCCACCTGAAATGTCTTTGGAATGGTCTGATGCTGGTGTTGAAGGTGCTCATCGCTTCTTGCGCCGTTTATGGAGAACTGTTTACGACTTCAACCAAAACGGTAAAACACAAGCTTTTTCTGGTGCTCATGCTGATTTAGAAAAACCGCTTCAAGAACTACGTTTCAAATTGCATACTACCATCGCAAAAGTGAGCGATGATTATGACCGCCGTCAACATTTCAACACTGCCATTGCTGCCGTGATGGAATTATTAAACCAATATGATAAAACACCTCGTGATTCTGAAGCAGCACGCCAAGTCGCTCAAGAAACATTAGAAGGTTGTTTAATCATGCTATGGCCAATCATTCCTCACATTTGTGATGCATTGTGGAATGAATTGCGTGAAGATTCATTATGGGATGCCGGCTGGCCTGAAATTGATTCTTCTGCCTTGGTTCAATCTGAGATCGAAATGATGGTTCAAGTCAATGGTAAGCTACGTGGCAAAATCACAGTAGCCGTAGATACTGACACGAAAACCATTGAACAAATGGCTCTTAACCAAGAAGGTGCTTTGCGTTTTATTGATGGTAAAACACCTAAAAAAATTATTGTTGTACCAAAACGTTTAGTGAATATTGTTGTCTAAACTGAAGTACTAGCATCTTCAAAAGGCTGCTTTAAAGCAGCCTTTTTCTTTTATGAACGTAATTTCATGCAAATTAAAAAAAAATAATCTTGAAATTTATAGATATTTGACCCACTATCTTAACCTACCCCTTATTTATTACTTGTTCAAGGAACGAACGACTATGCGTTATTTTGGCTTTGCGTTGATTGCTCTAGCCGTTTTAGAAGTCTTCTCTATTGTCCTAATGACTCAATGGATTGGTGGCTTCGCTACTATTTTCCTCATGATCATCCAATTCTTTGTTGGCTCATGGATGCTAAGAAACATTGGCTTATCAGGAATTTTTCTAGCTGGTTCTGTATTTAGAAGCAACCAAAAAGGAGTCTCTCTTTATCAGTTATTGTGGCCAATGCGTTATGTATTTGCCGCGGTTTTACTCTTAAGCCCAGGTTTCTCATCTGATATTATTGCTGCACTTTTACTATTGCCAATCAAAGGCAGTGGCAATCACACTGCAAATATGTCAGGAACAAATAACAATAGCGACTTATTTAAAGAATTTATGCGCCAGCAGCACCATAAAAGTGATGATGATATTATCGAAGGTGAATTTACCGTAGCCAACGAACAACCCAAAAAACCATCATCGGATGATTCTAAATACTTAGATCATTAATCCTCAGTGCGTTTAAAAACACATTGAATAGTCATGGTAAGATAGCCACATTCGTGGCTATCTTTTATGGTATCTTAAATATGACAAAGCTCTGCTAACCATCCTAGTATTATTCATTTAACGGCAGTACCATAGTTCAAATAAATAACTGACCAATTGAATCAATCTAGTATCCAAAATGCTTCAGCCTAACGCTAAATACAACGTAAAGCATTAAAGAGAGAAATGCCGTAAATATATGCTACAGCCCAATATACAATTAAATTATCATACTCTAAGTAAAACTGATAATTGACAATAATAGCCAGTTATCCCGCTTATTCGTTACTATTTTCATTAAAGAAACAGACAGCATGTCATCCAACAAATCAAAGCAATCTTTACAAACAACAACCCAAGAGGATGAATTACTTTTATCTTCACCGTTACCAGATAATCAAACCACATGGCAAAAAATATTCAGCTATAAAATGATGCTGTGCATTTTCATGGGTTTCAGTTCTGGCATGCCTTTATTCTTTTTAATCAATTTAGTTCCCGCATGGTTAAGAACAGAAGGCATATCACTCACAATCATTGCCGCCCTGTCAGCCATACAATTTCCTTATACCATCAAGTTTTTATGGGCTCCTGCAGTTGACCGTTTTTCATTACTGCCATTTTTAGGGCGAAGAAGAAGCTGGATGTTGGTTTCACAAATTGGCTTAGTGATTTTTTTATTGTGCTATGCTTTTCTAAACCCCCATCGTGATATGTCTCTCGTCCTCGGTTTATCTTTTCTAGTGTGCCTATTTTCCGCCACACAAGACATTGTGATTGATGCTTATCGTCGTGAAATTCTGAATGACAATGAACTTGGCCTAGGTAATGCAATTCATGTGAATGCATATCGTTTATCTGCTTTAATCCCTGGCTCATTATCTCTTATCTTATCGGATGTTGTGAGCTGGTTTTGGGTGTTTGTAATCACTGCTTTATTTATGCTTCCTGGCATTATATTCAGCTTATTTTTAGCCAAAGAACCTCGCGTAGAAGCCACTAAAGCTCGCTCATTATTTGATACTGTTATCTTGCCATTCAAAGAGTTTTTCACTAGAAAAGGCATTTCTGGCGCCCTGCTGGTCTTGTTATTTATTTTCCTATACAAACTAGGCGATAGCATGGCAACAGCATTGTTAACGCCATTTTATCTTGATATAGGCTTTAGCAAATCCCACATTGGCTTCATCGCGAAGAATGCAGGATTATGGCCGGCTATTGTTTTTGGCATTGTGGGTGGCGTCTGGATGCTAAAAATTGGCATTAATAAAGCATTGTGGCTATTTGGATTTGTTCAATTAATTACGATTTTAGGCTTTGTTTGGCTATCATCATTTGGGCATTTTGATGTGATTACCAGCAAAGAGTTATGGATATTGGCTCTTGTTGTTGGTGCAGAATATACCGGTGTTGGCTTAGGAACCGCTGCATTTGTAGCCTTTATTGCTAGGGAAACTAATCCAGCCTTTACGGCGACACAATTGGCTTTATTAACCAGCTTATCCGCAGTTCCGCGCACGTTTATCAATGCATTCACAGGCAAAATAATCGAAAACATTGGCTACACACCATTTTTCTGGTGCTGCTTCTTTTTGGCTATTCCTGGTATGTTATTACTATTTAAAGTTGCCCCATGGAATGGTGAAAAAACCAAATCTGCTTAAACAAAAAAAGCTGCCATTGGCAGCTTTTTTATTGATTTAATTAAAATAAAATTAATCTACTTTTTTAATGGTTTTATTACGCAAATCAGCAATCAAACCATCAATGCCTTTTTGACGAATAATTTCTTGGAATTGATTACGATAAACCGTTACCAAGCTAGCGCCTTCAACACGAATATTATAAATCTTATAAACATTACCAACTTTGTACATTTGATATTCAACTTGGTATTTTTGATTTTTCTTGGTCAAAATTTCAGTCGCTACCGTTACTTTAGTGGTGCCTTGTGTTTTATTCAAAATTTTAACTTGTGCGCCTTCACCTGCTATCACGGCAGATTTTGCGTACATAGAAATAATCATGTCTTTAAATGAACTAATAAAATCATTTTTTTGCTGTGGTGTAAAATTACGCCATGGTAATCCAACGGACAGTGCCGCAATTCGTTGGTAATCTAAATACTGATCACCATATTTTTCTAAACGATTAATTTTCTGGTCAGCGCTCATTGATTTGTTATTCATGATACTTAAAACAGTATCAACATTTTGGCGCATTTGAACATCTGCTGGATGCGTATTAGCCATTACCCAGCTCGCCATCAATAACAGATAACCAGTAATCACAAATTTCAACAAATGCTTCATGTAAAATCCTTTTTTCCGAAACAATTAACTAGCCAACTTTGATATAAAAAATCCCATATCATTGTAAAGCTAATTGATGAATATCTTTTTCATCTTTGCTTAATATAACATCATCCACCATTGCATGCATTCCTTAGGCAATAATGGCACTTTGCACTTGCATATTTCAAATTGATCAAAGATAGGCTGCTATCACATCAATAATCATTTAAATACAATCATCGCTTTATTTTAGTCAAACCATTAGTTAGAACAAAATCTCATCTTTTATCCTAATTCTTAAATGACATCCATTGATAACCTATTTAACAGCTTGTTGTATCAATCTAACAATTCATTTCCAATAAATCGCTCGATGTTGTTGCTGTGCGTACTTTACAATGATAAGTCACGTTTTTTTACTATCTCAAATCATATCCAACCCAATTTTTGCTACAAAAATTATCGTATTTAAGGTGAGAATTATTTAACTGTCTAGCATAAACGATTCACTCTTTTCTCTTGACCGCCCATTCCTAGGCTCAGTATTATTGAGAATAATTATCATCTAATGGTTAAACACATGGCAAAAATCAATCAATCAGCCAATTCCAGATTCGGCGTCCTTGCTGCTATTTACCTCAGTACCTTCATTTGCTTAATTGATTTAAGTAGTGTGAATTTAGCGTTAAGTGTTATCCAAGAACAAATGAACAGCCCCATGTCTCAATTGCAATGGATTATTGATAGCTATGCTTTATGCATGAGTGGATTAATGCTTGCGGTAGGTCCATTAAGCAATCGCATTGGACGAAAAACCATGTGGCTAATTGGCATTGCTATCTTTACTATTGGCTCTGCTTGGTGTGCTCTGGCACCTAATTTCACACAACTATTATTAGGACGAGTTATTCAAGGCATTGCTGGCGCCATTTTAATTCCATCAGCTTTAACCATTCTCATGAATGCTTTTACAAATCCTGCAGAACGTGGCCGGGTTATTGGTAGTTGGAGTTCATTTAGCGCTTTAGCATTGGTGACTGGTCCACTCATTGGTGGTTTACTGGTACATTATTTTGGCTGGCAAAGTATTTTTTGGATTAACTTGCCCATCGGCATGATAGCTTTTTATTGGGGTTTTCGATTTATTAAACAAGATGCAGACAGACAAGCTGTTATTTTTGATTATGTTGGTTTGCTGCTAAGCACTTTAAGCATTGTAAGCTTAACCTACACATTGATTATGGTAGCGGAGCCGGAGCAACGCAGTTGGGTTATCTTTTCAGCATTGATCTTTATCATCAGTTTATGCACATTTATCCAACAACAAAAATGTTGCCGATATGCTTTACTGCCAAAACACTTATTAAAAAACCGTGATTTTATTGCCTATAATGCCGCATCTTTGATTTTAGGCTTATGTGGTTACAGTATATTATTTGTGTTTGCTATTTTTTATCAGGATATCGCCGACTTTTCAGCGGCTGCTGCTGGCTGGTTAATTGCACCATTGTTTCTAGCACAAGCCATTATGTCGACCATCTTTGGTAAAATTCAAACACGTTTTACACCGCATAGATTACTCAAATGGGGCTATGTGATGTCTGGCCTAGCAATGATGACAATTTTAACTTTCCATGCCCAAACACCCATTTGGGTATTTATTGTCCTAAGTGCTTTGTTGGGTGGCGCTTTAGGTTTGGTTATTCCTGCGTCTAGTTTACTCGTTATGCAAAGCGTTTCTTCTGCTGATGCCAATATTACATCAGCCATCATGAATACTTTACGACAAACAGGCATGACACTGGGAATTGCAATCTTTGGTAGCGTTATGGCGATGGTTGGCGATACTTTCAACCCAACAACAGGGTTTCATGCAGCAATTTTATTGGCAGGCTGCCTTCTATTGATTTTTGGTGTGTTTTTAATACTTAGAAAACAGCCAGCTATTTCATAACAAGCTTTTTTGCAAAACAGCTTTAACAGGTGCAAATGCACAGCGATGTTCTGGCAATGCACCTAATGAAGACAATGCAGCTAAGTGCATTTTAGTACCGTAGCCTTTGTGCTGAGCAAAACCATATTCAGGATGCAATTTATCTAAGGCATACATTTGTGCATCACGACTGGTTTTCGCCAAAATGGATGCCGCTGAAATGCAAGCATGCTTCAAATCACCTTTTACAACCGCTTCAGCTGCTATTGATAAGTCTTTAGGAACCCGATTTCCATCAATTAAGACGCTTTCAGGCAGCCTATCTAATCCATCAATGGCTCGCTTCATGGCTAACATCGTCGCATGTAAAATATTAAGCTTCTCAATTTCCACAACAGTTGCTTCAGCCACACAATATGCAATTGCTTGCTCTTTAATCAAAACAGCCAAAGCATCTCGTTTCTTTTCAGACAATTTTTTCGAATCCGTTAAGCCAGGCAAGTCATATGTTTCAGGCAAAATAACAGCCGCTGCAAATACACTCCCAACTAATGGTCCTCGACCAGCTTCATCTACACCTGCGACTAATTGATTATTTTTCATGTACCCAATCCAGCACTGCTTTTGCAGCCAAATAAGAAGTATCTTGTTTTAACAACTCATGCATTGCAGTAAAATCTTGTTCAATTTGTGCTACCGCTTCTGGATTGTTATACCAATATAATAAAGCTTCTGCTAATTTTTCTGGTGTTGCATCATGTTGTAATAACTCAGGCACCGCCATTTTATTTAACAAAACATTTGGCAAACCCACAAATGGTACTTTGATTTTATTTTTAACCCACCAATATGTTAAAGCTGAAATTTTATAACTAATAACCATTGGTCGCTTACACAAAGCCACTTCTAACGTTGCCGTACCACTGGTTACCAAAACCACATCAGATGCCACACAAGCCAAATCGGCATGCGCAGATAACAACTGTACCGGAAGTCCTTGATACTCAGCTTTTTCTAATAACTCAATAACTTTTTCTCGCGTCGCCGCCGTCGCAACAGGCAACAAAAATTTTGCTTGCGGATACTGTTCATGAATAATCCGAGCAGCTTGAAAAAATATAGGCGCCATATATTCAATTTCACTGACACGGCTGCCCGGCATCAAGGTGAAAATAGGCACATCGCACTCTAATTTTAAGCGCTCACGCATACTTTCCTTGTTCACAACAACAGGCATTGTTTGCGCTAATGGATGCCCTACATAAGTCGCTCGACCACCAGCTTTCTCATATAACTCAGGCTCCATCGGAAACAAACACAAAACCTCATCAACTTCTTTGACGATTTTATGCACTCGTTCTTGACGCCAAGCCCAAATAGAAGGACTCACATAATGAATGGTTTTGATGCCTTCAGCTTTTAACTTTTTGGCAACACCCAAATTAAAATCAGGTGCATCAATTCCAATAAAAACATCAGGACGAATCCGTTTCATTTCATGAATCAAGCCCTTGCGAATGGCTAATATTTCAGGCAACCGACGGATAACTTCCACAAAGCCACGAACAGCCAGCTTCTCTTGCTCAAACAAACTTTCACAGCCCAATGCCTTCATTTTCGGCCCAGCAATACCAACAAACCGAATAGCTGGATATTGCTGTCGCAAAGCTTCAATTAAATGAGCGCCCAAAGTATCGCCAGAAGCTTCGCCAACACTAATCGCAATGGTTAGTAATTTTTCTGACATTCAATAACCTTTATCAATAAAAAAAGCCTAAACAAGTTAGGCTTTCCAATGAATCTTACCATGCCTTTTATCGAATCACACCGCGTGTAGATTTCGCAAAAAAATCAGCAAACAATTCCAATTCGGAAGCAGAAGAACTTAAAGCCACAATTTTTTCTTTCGCCTCATCGTAGCTCAAACCCTGACGATACAAAGTTTTATAAACATTCTTAATATTATTAATCTGCTCATTGGTAAAACCACGACGACGCAAACCAACGCTATTTAAGCCAGCAGGCTCAGCTCGGTAACCAGCGGCCATGACATATGGAGGAACATCCTTATGTACGCCAGCAGCAAAAGCTGTCATTGAGTGGTCACCCAAAATACAAAACTGGTGAATCAACGAAAAACCACCCAAAATAACCCAATCACCAATCGTTACATGACCAGCCAAAGAAGCATTGTTCGCAAAAATTGTATGATTTCCCACCACGCAATCATGTGCTAAATGCACATATGCCATAATCCAATTATCATCACCAATGCGTGTTTCGCCAATGCCAGTAACTGTACCCAAATTAAAAGTACAGAATTCACGGATGGTATTGTTATTACCAATAATCAATTGTGTTGGCTCATCAAGATATTTCTTATCTTGCGGAATAGCCCCCAACGAAGCAAATTGAAAAATTCGATTACCTTCGCCAATTGTCGTATGTCCCTCAATAACAACATGAGGACCAATTTTCGTATTCGCACCAACTTTCACATTGGGTCCAACCACGCTATAAGGTCCAACCTCTACAGAACTGTCTAATTCTGCTTTAGGATCAATAATAGCGGTTGAGTGAATCAAACTCATGGACTTCTCTCTTTAACACATTTTCAATTACGCAGAAACTTTGCGTTTAGCACACATAATCTCTGCTTCTGCCGCAACCTGACCATCAACAGTAGCAACCGCTTTAAATTTAGCAATATCACGCTTATGCGCAAGCATTTCTACATTAAATACCAATTGGTCACCAGGAATTACTTGGCGCTTAAATCGCGCTTTATCGATACCAACAAAGAAATAAATCTCATCTTCAGCACGTCCACCCAAACTTAGGATCGACAATGTCCCCGCAGCTTGCGCCAATGCTTCAATAACCAAAACCCCTGGCATTACTGGAAACTCAGGGAAATGTCCTTGGAAAAAAGGCTCATTCATGGTCACATTTTTGAAAGCCGTAATGGTTTTATTGGGTTCAAATGCAGTCACTCTATCCAATAACAAGAAAGGATATCTGTGTGGTAATAAAGTTTGTAAAGTTTTAGCTTCAATAGGCAATGTATATTCACAAGTCATTTTAATTATCCGTTTTTAAATCTGGCTCTTTAGCTTGTGACTCTAATAACTTGAGTCGTTTATTAATATCATTCAGATGACGAACATGCACTGCATTTCGCACCCAATCTTTATGCATCTGTAAAGGATAAGATGAAGCATAATGTCCAGCTTCACGGATTGAGTGGCTAACTAATGTTCCGCCACCAATAAACGTCCCGTCAGCCACCTCAATATGCCCAACAAACATCGCTGCCCCACCAATGGTGCAGTTATCCCCAATATGTGTACTACCTGCAATGCCAGTACAACCAGCTATCACGGTATGCTGCCCAATGTGAACATTGTGTGCAACTTGCACTAAATTATCAATTTTTGCATCTTGACGAATAATCGTGTCATTAATAGCACCACGATCAACCGTGGCATTGGCTCCAATTTCAACATCATCCTCTAAAACCACTCTGCCAGTTTGAGGAATCTTAAACCATGCTTTTTCTGATTTATCCCAAGCCAATCCAAATCCATCTGCACCAATAACACTTCCAGAATGAACTTCTACTCGATTACCCATAACAACTTGTGGATAAATGGTCACATTTGCATGCAAAACAACGTCATCACCAAAATGACAACCATCCTCAACCACAGTACCCGCCAAAATACGGCAATTTTCACCCAAAACCACATTCTCACCAATAACAACATTGGCTCCAATTTCACAACTATCAGGCACAGTAGCACTCACTGCGACGGTGGCTTTAGGATGTATTTTCCCACTTGATACAACAATAGGGCTAAATATTCTTGCTACTTTAGCAAAATACAAATAAGGATCATCGGCAACAATTACCGAAGTTTGCTCTGAACGCTTAGCTAACATTTTCTCATGCAGAATAACCGCTCCTGCAGATGTATCATTAAGCTGTGAGGCATATTTAGGATTGCTTAAAAAGCTAATTTGATTCTGAGTAGCCAAATCCAATGAAGCAACAGAAGCTACTTCATTGTCAGGGCCAATAAGTTTTCCACCTAACTGATGGACAATTTGTGATAACAACATTATTTTTTGTTCAATAGTTTAATAACTTGGTCTGTAACATCAAATTCTTGATTAATATAAATACCATCTTGCAAAATAAAATCATAATGACCTTGTTTTGCAACATCAATAATCACTTGATTTGCTTTTTGCTGAAAAGCCGCAAACTCTTCATTGCGTCGCAAGTTATACTCTTCCATAAAACGAGATTGAGCAGCCAAGTACTCATGATCTAACTTAGCCAATTGCATTTGTAATTTATTGACCTCAGACTTTTTAGTAAAGCCTTTTCTTGTTAGCTCTTTATGTAATTCTTGGCCTTTTTGCTCCATTGCTTCGAGCACTTTTTGCTCAGCTGCAAATTCCTGCTCTAATTTTTGTGAAATTACTCGCATTTCAACGGCTTCAAGATAAATCCGTTCTGTATTCACAAAGGCAATTCTTTGAATTTTCTCGGCAAATGCCGTCAAACTCAATCCTAACAACATACTGCACAGAACAATTTTCTTGAATATACTTTTCATGCATTCACCCAATTAAAAAGTTGTACCCAACTGGAACTGGAAGCGCTGCAACTTATCGCCATCTTTCTTATTCAATGGCACAGCGTAACTAAACTTCAACGGTCCCATTGGCGATAACCATGTTAATGCTGCACCAGCTGAATATCTAAATTCTTCACTGAAACTACTTTTGTATCTAGAGTTTCTAGGATACTCATAAGTTTTACCATCCCAAACACTGCCGCCATCCACAAATGCACTCAAGCGAACAGAACGGTCATTACGCATACCTGGCATAGGGAATAATAATTCAGCATTAAAGCTTGCTGTTTTATTACCACCTAAATAATCTTCATCATCGTAGCCATCAAATTCTTTAGGGCCTAAACTACTTGTTTCATAACCACGTACCGAACCTAAACCACCACCATAGAAGTTGTGGAAGAATGGCAATTGTTTTGTTTTACCATAACCTTTAGCCCAACCTAATTCACCATTTAACATCAAAGTAAATGATGAGCTTATTGGGAAGAACCAAGTTTGTTGGTGATTTAGTTTCACATATTCAATGTCACCACCTGGCAAACCAGCTTCTAAACCAGCATTAATGATATAACCACGAGTAGGCCAAACAGCGCTATCAGTGGTATTACGTCCCCAACCGATATTTCCTTTTAGTGTCCAGTTGGTATCGCCATTGTCGTTAACAAAATCAACATAGCGTTTTGGACTAATTGGGTCACCATTGTGATCATAGAACAAACCAATTTTCGTATGCTCTACACCCAAGCCAAAATTCACACGATCATATTCGGTAATAGGTACGCCCATACGAACACCAGTACCATATGTTGTGGTTTTGTATCGGCTGGTATTAATTTTATCAGGATTGTACTCTCGACCATATAAGTCATACCCAAGGCTCACGCCATCAGGTGTGAAATATGGTTCTGTAAATGACAATGCTGCCACTTTATTAACTTTACTGTGCGACAAACGCAAACTGGCTGATTTACCTGTACCAAACAAGTTATCCTGAGCAATACCGCCAGAGAATACAATACCATCGTCCTGAACGTAACCAACACTCACGTCAACTGAACCTGTATTTCTCTCAACCACGCTCATGTCTACATCAACTTGGTCATTTGCTCCTGGCACCGGCGCAACATCTACTTGAACATCGTCAAAATAGCCAAGCTGCTGAATTCTGATGCGAGAACGATCAACATCTCGCTTGTTATAAACAGCGCTTTCCATTTGTCTTAATTCACGGCGAATCACTTCATCTCGTGAACGGTTATTACCAGAAATATTGATCTGATTCACATAAACTTTACGTCCAGAATCAACTGCTAACGTGAAATCTACGATACCGCTATATTGATTTGGTTCTGGGCGAATATTCACATTACTAAAAGCGTATCCGCTTTCACCCATTCTATTTTGAATGGATTTCATTAAATCAAGCATTTGTCCACGGTTATACCACTGATTTTTTTTCACTTTAACCAGTTTAGTCAAATCTTCCATTGGCACTTCTTCAATATCACCAATGATTTTAATTTGACCTAGTTTATAACGTGGCCCTTCATTAACTTTAATATTCACTGTTAGTTTTTCAGGATTATCATCCTGAGGTGTTACTTGCGCATCTAAAACGTTGAAATCGAAATAACCTTGGTTATGATAAAAATCACGCAAGCCTTCTAAAGACTCAGATAATTTTTCTTCACCAAATCGATTGCTTTTGGTATACCAAGTCATCATACCGGTACCAGTAATATCTAAAACTTTTCGTAATTTACTGGTTGAGTAAGCTTGATTTCCTTCAAAATTGATAGATGAAATTTTTGTGGTTTTACCTTCATCAATCTCAATGCTTAATGAAACACGGTTACGGTCTAATTTATTCATTGTTGGCTTAATTTCAGCCCCGTATTTACCCCGATTATCATATTCACCTTTTAACGCCACCATTGCCTGATTTAACAAGGTTGGGTTAAAAGGCTGTGATTGACCTAAACCAAAACGCTCAAGGTTTTGGCGTAGGATATCATTTGAAATATCTTTACCACCTGTTACCGTCAAACTACTGATAATTGGGCGCTCAATCACCGTCACCAAAACTTGATTATTAGATGATTCAATTAAGACATCATCAAAAAAACCAGTTTTGTATAAATTTTTAATGGTTTCTTCTGCTTTTTCATCATTAAATTTATCACCAATTTTAACTGGCATATAAGTGAATACTGTACTTGGCTCTGTTCTTTGCAAACCTTCAATACGAATATCATTGATTGTAAAAGGCTCAACCGCAAATGCTGCTGTTGAAAGTGATAACCCCATTAAACTTGCAGTGATTAATTTTAATTTCATAAAAAAATCTTTACCCAAAAATTCGACTTATATCGTTAAACATGGCAACAAACATCAATAATAATAATGCTGTAAGCCCTAAGCGCAAGCCTATTGCCTGCCAATGCTCACTCAGTGGTTTGCCCCTAACCCATTCAATCGCATAATACAATAAATGTCCACCATCTAAAACAGGAATTGGCAATAAATTCAAAATACCCAAACTAATGCTGACTAAAGCCAGAAACTCAATGTAACTTTGAAAACCCATTAAAGCAGATTTACCTGCAATATCGGCAATAGTTAGTGGGCCAGAAATATGATTAACCGATGCTTGACCAATTAATAATCTACCAAAAAATTTTAACGTTAAAGTAGAATATTCCCATGTTTTTTTTGCCCCCAAAACAAATGCTGCAGCAATAGATGGCTGGTAAGAAGAGCGAATTTCTTTATCCCAAGCACTATCTGTGCTTGGAGCAACGCCTACTTTGCCAACCAGCTGCCCATTTATTTCTTGTGACTCTGGTCTTAATGCTATCTGCGTCGGTTTACTCTCTCTCAGCACCACAACTTGCAAAGCACTTCCTGCATTGCTTTCAATTGTTTCAACCCATTGAGCCCAACTTGTAATCGGCTGCCCATTAACGCTGGTTAAAATATCACCCGTTTTCAATCCTGCTTGATCGGCAGCACCACCAGGAATAACTTTCCCCAACGCCAAAGACAATTTAAAAGGCAACAAACCAACGCCCTGCCCTTGTGCAGCCTGTTTTAACGCCTGACTTTCATTCGTTGTTTTGATAACACGCTGTACGGTTTGTCCTTCTGGACTAATTGCATCAACAACAACATTGCCTGCATCCAAATTCAGCATAATTTCTGTTTGTGCTTGTGTCCAATCATTAACTTTCTGCTGATTAACACTTTCAATTTTATCGCCAACCACAAAACCAGAACGTGCTGCTAATGAATCAGGTAAAACAGTGCCAACCCAAGGTTTTATTTCTGTAATACCAATGCTAAAACTAACTGCATACAGCAATACAGCCAACACCAGATTAGTTAAAGGGCCTGCAGCTACAATAGCCATACGTTTTAATGGTGTTTGCTTATCAAACGCAAAAGGCAAGTCTGCTTCCGCAACATTACCTTCTCGTGTATCAACCATTTTTACATATCCACCCAATGGAATGGGCGCCAGACACCACTCAGTATCCCCTCTTTTTCTGGTAAAAAATGGCTTACCAAAACCCACACTAAAGCGTAAGACTTTCACACCGCATAAACGAGCAACAACAAAATGCCCCAATTCATGCAAGCTAACTAAAACTAAAATAGCAATAATAAAGGCTAAAAGAGTAATCACTCATCATCCTAGTGTAATTGTTGTATAACAGCACGAGCATATTCTCGTACCCTATTATCTTTTTCCAATAATGAATCAATATCTTCACTTAATGAAATATCTATGTGATTCAAACAAGCTGCTACAACAGATGAAATTTGAGTAAAAGCTATTTCCTTCTTCAAAAAAGAATCAACAGCTATTTCATTTGCAGCATTCAATACGCATGGTGCATCACCACCAGCTGTTAAAGCATCGAAGGCCAAGCCTAGGCAAGGAAAACGCTCAATACTAGCATCTTCAAAAGTTAAATTACTTAAAGATGTAAAATCAAGTGCAGGCACCCCCGACTCAATTCTTTCAGGCAGCCCCAAACAATACGCTATTGGCGTTCTCATATCAGGATTCCCTAACTGAGCCAATACCGAACCATCATAATATCTCACCATGCTATGAATCACACTTTGTGGATGAACCACGACCTCGATTCGTTTTGCAGGTGCATTAAACAACCAGTGGGCCTCAATAACTTCCAAGCCTTTATTCATCATCGTTGCAGAATCAACCGATATTTTTTGTCCCATCGACCAATTCGGGTGTTTCACAGCCATTTCTGGTGTAATTGAAACAAACTCATTAATATCAGTATGTAGAAACGGCCCACCAGATGCTGTCAAAATAATAGATTCAATACCACTTTCATCTAAATTACCCTGATAATCTTTAGGCAATACTTGGAAAATAGCATTATGCTCACTATCAATCGGCAATATTCTAGCACGACATGATTTTACCTGCTCCATAAATAATGCACCAGACATAACCAAAGCTTCTTTATTCGCAAGCAATATGGTTTTTCCTGCAGTCGCTGCGGCAAACGTCGGAGCCAACCCGGCAGCTCCAACAATGGCAGCCATGACTGTTGTCACTTCAGAACTTGATGACACATCACATAATGCTTGTTTCCCAAATAAGACTTGTGTATCGCATCCACTACTTTGCAAAATAGCACGTAACTTATTGGCACTACTTTCATCTAAAACAACTGCTAATTTAGGCTTAAACTGAATACATTGCTGAGCCAGCAATTCAATCTGCTTCGCACCTGTTAATGCATAAACTTCAAATAAATCAGGATGTCGACCAACAACATCCAAGGTGGACTTACCAATGCTTCCAGTCGCACCTAATATCGTTAAAACTTGTTTCATCTTTATCAACTTGCCAATGTTACTAGAGCAGCAAATACACTTAATACTGCAATCAATGAGTCAATTCTATCAAATACACCACCGTGCCCAGGAAGCAACTGACTACTATCCTTCACCCCAGCGGTACGCTTTAACCAGCTTTCTAACAAATCACCTTCGATACTAACAACAGTCAACATAATTGATAAAATCATGTTAGCAATCCAACCTAAGCTAGGCCATAAAGCCGCATCACAGGCATACAAAATAGTTGAGTAAATCAACACGCATGCTAAGCCACCAATAGCACCTTCCCAACTTTTTCCAGGACTAATAGCAGGAGCCAATTTATTTTTCCCGAACAGGCGACCAAAAGCATATGCTCCAACATCCGCAATCCACACTAATGCCATCAATGATAATAAATACCATGCCATGTCAGTATTAGGGCGCAACTGAACAAATGCCAACCAAAATGGCACTAACAACATCCAGCCCAATAACATTGTACCCAAAGCACCACGTAATACGGCTTTCAGTTTCAACCATAAAGGAGCTAAAATTAGCCAAAAGCCCAATACCAACCACTGTGCCAATGGTGCTAATTGCCAATCTAAAGCGTATAAACAAATAAACAAAACTGCACTAATGGTCAAGTAAGCCCATTGAATAGGTCCTTCTAACTTACCAATTCTGCTTAATTCCCAAAGTGCCAATAATGAAATGACACCACCAAAAATAGCCCACAAGGCACTAGGTGACCAAAACAACATAATCACCATCAAAGGCAGTAACCATAATGCAGTTAAGATTCTTTGTTTTAACATATTTATAACCGTTGCTCATCTGTTGGAAGTTGCTCAGAAGTACGTCCGAAACGACGCTCTCTCTGAGTAAAAGAGGACAAAGCCGTATCAAATGCTTCATCATTAAAATCTGGCCACAGGATGTCTGTAAAATACAATTCTGTATAAGCTAATTGCCATAATAAAAAGTTACTAATTCGCTTCTCACCACCGGTTCGAATAAACAAATCAGGCTCTGGCACATTACCCAAACATAAATATTGTTGCAGGACATCTTCAGTTAAATGCATCTCTCCTGCTGCGATGGCTTTATTTGCAGCCTGCAAGATATCCCAACGACCGCCATAATCAACAGCAATAATCAGCGTTAGCCCTGTATTATTAGCCGTTAAATTTTCTGCTCGTTGAATACCTGTCAGAATCTCTTCCGAAAAACGATCCCTCGCACCAACAACCTTCAATCGAAGATTATTATCATGCAATCGCTTTACTTTTTTATCCAAAGATCCCAAAAATAAATTCATTAGAAAACCCACTTCATCAGCAGGTCGTCGCCAATTTTCGGTTGAGAATGCAAAAACAGTTAAATACTGCACGCCTTTACGGCTACAGTATTTAACTGCTTGTTCTAAAGCATCCAAACCTTTTTTATGCCCCATAATTCGAGGCATAAAACGCTTTTTAGCCCATCGACCATTACCGTCCATAATGATAGCAACATGAAGTGGTATTTCGGCCTTTGGCAAAACTGTTTGTGTGCTGCTTTTCAAAAGATGTCCCTTTAATCGAAAAGGTCTTAAATTTCCAACAAATCTGCTTCTTTAGCAGTTAAAGCTTCATCAATTTGTGCAATGTATTTATCAGTTACTTTTTGTACATTATCTTCTGCACGATGAGCATCATCTTCAGAAATCTCTTTATCTTTTAATAACTTTTTAAAGTCATTATTTGCATCACGACGAATATTACGAATCGCAACACGACCTTCTTCAGCCTCGCCACGCACAACCTTGATTAAATCTTTACGGCGTTCTTCCGTTAGCATCGGCATTGGAACACGAATTAAATCGCCCATTGCAGAAGGATTCAAACCCAAATTAGAATCACGAATGGCTTTTTCCATTGGTCCTGTCATGTGACTTTCATATGGCTTAACACCAATAGTACGCGCATCAATCAAAGTTACATTAGCAACTTGAGAAACTGGCGTTGGGTTACCATAATAATCCACATTAACCTGATCCAATAAGCCTGTATGAGCACGACCAGTTCGTACTTTTGACAAATTGTTTTTCAAAGCCTCAAGAGACTTCTGCATTTTTTCTTCGACTGTTTTTTGAATGTCGCTAATCATCATATTCCTTTAATCTGAATAGTGCCACTTAGCAATGAACCAATGTACCTTCATCAGCGCCCATTACCACTCTCTTCAATGCACCTTCTTTAAAAATACCAAATACTTTGATATTTAATTTTTGCTCACGGCACAATGCAAAAGCAGTAGCATCCATTACTTTTAAATTCTTGTTAATCGCTTCATCAAACGTTACGGTTTGATAACGCACGGCATCTGGATTTTTCTTAGGGTCATCATTATACACACCATCAACATTTGTGGCTTTAAGCATAATATCACAGTTCATTTCTGCCCCACGCAAAGCCGCCGCAGTATCAGTTGTGAAAAATGGATTACCTGTACCAGCTGCAAAAATAACTACTTTACCTTCTTCTAAATACTGGATAGCTTTTTCACGGGCATAAGTTTCTGCGATTTGCTGCATACTCAAAGCAGATTGCACACGAGCACGAACACCAATACTTCCTAACGCATCTTTTAATGCCAAAGAATTCATGACTGTAGCCATCATACCCATGTAATCCGCAGTTGCACGATCCATGCCTTTTGCAGACTGAGCAACACCACGGAATATATTACCACCACCAATAACAATAGCTACCTGAACACCAACATCAACAACTTCTTTAACTTCACTAACAATTTTCTTAATGGTATCTTGATTAATTCCAAATGAATCTTGACCCATTAAGGCTTCGCCTGATAGTTTGAGCAAAATACGATGATATTGACATGTCTTGCTAGTCATAAGTAACCTTCTTCCTGATATGTTATACCTTAAGTTAAGCGCAGCCAATTAAATATTAATTTAACGTTTGCATTCTAAACAGTCTTAACTTAATTACCAAATAATTTTAATGTTTTTTATTTTTTAAGCCTAAAAAAAACACCCTGATTCTTTTGAATCAGAGTGTTTCTTTAATATATTGATTAAACCTTAGCAGCGGCAGCTACTTCTGCGGCATAATCAACAACTTTCTTCTCAATACCTTCGCCAACATGGAATGCAGCAAAGCGAGCGATCTCAGCATTGTTACCTTTCAAGAAGGCTTCAACTGTTTGATCTGGATTCATTACAAATGCCTGACCTAACAATGTTACTTCAGCTAAGTATTTCTTCACGCGGCCTTCAACCATTTTAGCAACGATTTCAGCTGGTTTACCTGATTGGTTAGCTTGCTCAGTATAAATATGACGCTCTTTCTCAACCAACTCAGCATCTACTTGATCAGCAGATAAACATTGTGGACGAGAAGCAGCAATGTGCATAGCTACTTGACGAACAGGTGTTTCATCAGCACCTTTATAATCAACTAACACACCAATTTTTGAACCGTGCAAGTAAGCAGTTAAGCTATTTTCAGATTCGTAACGCTCAAAACGACGAATAGAAATGTTTTCGCCCAATTTAGCAACGATTGCTTTACGCACTTCTTCCAAAGTTTCGCCTGAAGCAGTTTTAACTTCAGCCAATACTTCTAAAGAAGCTGGATTTGCATCAGCAACTGCATCAGCAGCAGATTGAGCAAATGCCAAGAAACTGTCATCTTTAGCAACGAAGTCTGTTTCACAGTTAACTTCTACTAAAGCACCGATATTGCCTTTAATTGCAGAAACAATAACGCCTTCAGCTGCTGTACGACCAGCAACTTTGCTAGCTTTAGCGCCTGATTTGATACGCAAAATTTCTTCTGCTTTAGCCATATCACCTTCAGCTTCAACCAAAGCTTTTTTACATTCCATCATGCCTAAGCCAGTTGCGCCACGTAACTCAGCAACCATTTTTGCAGAAATTTCAGCCATTTTAGACTCCTTAAAAATTCTTGAAGTAAGAATTCAAAATGAATTCACATAATTTGAAAAAAGGGGCATATGCCCCCTTTTACTGATAGCGCTTAAATTATTGAGCAGCTTCTTGTGCAGCTTGAGCAGTCTCTTGTAGAGATTGTGCTTTACCTTCCAAGATAGCGTCAGCAATACCACGAGCATATAGACGAATTGCTTTAGCAGAGTCATCGTTACCAGGGATTACATATTTAACGCCTTCAGGGCTGTTGTTTGTATCAACTACTGCAATTACTGGAATGCCCAATTTTTGTGCTTCAACGATAGTACCTTTTTGGTAGCCAGTGTCGATTACAAAAATTGCATCAGGCAAGCCTTTCATGTCTTTGATACCACCTAGTGAACGCTCTAGTTTGTCAACTTCACGTTGCATGTCTAGGATTTCTTTCTTGTTAAAGCCGCTTTCAGCAGCATTAACCAAAATCGCAGTTTTTTCTTCCAAACGTTTGATAGATTGCTTAACTGTTTTATAGTTAGTCAACATACCACCTAACCAACGGTAATCAACGTAAGGAGCACTAGCGCGAGCAGCTTCTTCACGAATGATATCGCGAGCTTGACGTTTAGTACCAACGAACATTACTGTACCTTTGTTTGCAGACAAACGACGAACAACGTCTTGAGCCTCAGTAAACATTGGCAAAGTTTTTTCCAAGTTAATGATATGGATTTTATTACGAGCACCAAAAATGTATTCGGCCATTTTTGGATTCCAGTAACGAGTTTGGTGACCGAAGTGAACGCCAGCTTCTAGCATTTGACGCATAGTAACTTGTGACATATTTATTCCTTAAAGGGTTAAAGCCTAACAACCTCATGTATAGAACCCACTTAATTTAAATGGGCACCCTTTCACATAGATTGCGAGCAGTATCAATTAATTTATTTACTATTTTAGTAAAACCGCGATATTTTAACGACTTTAATCAAGCTCAGCAAGAAGTATTCATTTTTCCAGCTCATTTTGTTGTACTTCTTGTGCTTTTCTCTCTCTATCTGCTAAAACCTGCTGCCATTTACTAATCTGGTTCCGCCTTTTTGTTCTTAATATCCATGCCATAACAATGGTTGGAATAACAGCTAAAAATATTAAGAAAAAAACCACTCTTACGATACTAGGCTGTGCAGCACTAAACATAATGACCACAAACAAATAACCTATCCAAATAATATACATTTAAAATCCAATCAATTAGACTTTCAATACATGAGCGCTAGGCTAGATTATACCGCCTAAAAAAGGAGGAAAAAATGAATGATAAAAAAGAATTACGCACAACAATCCGCAACCTTAGGAAGTCGATAACACCAACATACCGACAACAAGCAGAACAACAAGTGGCAGACAAACTCTTCGCCACCATTAAGCAATTATCTCCCACTCAAACCGCCAATATTGGTATTTATCTGGCTTTTGGCTCGGAACTCAATCTAGATGCTTTTACAAACCAAGCAATAGCCCAAGGATTTTCATTATTTGCCCCTTATATTACGAAAAATAGTCGCCTACTGCATTTTACAACCTACCCTAACCTGAACACGCACCACACAGATCATCATGGCATTATGCAATATGAAGACCAGCTTTATGAATTAGCAAAACTAGACTTTTTAATCATGCCATTAGTTGGCATTGATCAACAAGGATATCGCTTAGGACAAGGTGGCGGTTACTACGATACAACCTTAAACCACAAAGACGATAAGACAATATTAATAGGCGTAGGATTTGATTGCCAATTAGTAGAACAAGTGCCACGTGAAAATCATGATATGCCTGTTAATATTTTTATTAGCGAATCGAAATGCCTGATGTTTGATATGCAATAAGTTAAACATGCAATAAAAAAAGCCTGTCTAAATAGACAGGCTTTTTAAAATTTGGTGGGTCGTGAGCGATTCGAACGCTCGACCAACGGATTAAAAGTCCGCTGCTCTACCGGCTGAGCTAACGACCCAAAGAAGATGCGTATTATATGGACGTATAAACCAAGCGTCAAGAACTTTTTGAAATTATTTTATCAAACAGATAAGAATCAGCTTCATTCACTCTTTTTTCCTGATGGATTTAAAGTGAATTTATCAACTTAGTATTTTTAACCGTAGTTCAGTATAATAAATATTCATTCATCGAAATACAATATTGTCACGCACTGGCAATCGAATACAAATTTGAAAATACTGACAAATGTAAGGAGTTGCCAATGAATACCATATCAAGCAATCAAGCACCCATTGTAGAAATAAATGACACCAAATGGACAGGCACGGCAAGCCCATCACAAACTTATACTGATGCCTTAGAACAAGGAAAAGTTCTTTACTTTCCCAATCTAGAATTTGGCTTAACCGATGCAGAACGTGCCATATTGAATCCTGAGCTTGTAGAAGAAAAAAGAAAAAATATCAGTTTTAATATCAACAAAAATAGCGTCACTGGCGTTGCTCATGCTGAACATGAACAACTGGTTCGCAATATTTTAGAACGCTACTATCAATCTGCAAAAAATTTAATTGAACATATTCTGCCAGAATACCAAAATAATTTATTGGAGCCTGTTAATAGCTTGCGTGTGCATGAAGTTAGCAACTGGGGCGCAAGCAGCTCATGGAGAAAAGATGATGCACGCTTACATGTAGATGCATTTCCATCTCGCCCATTACAAGGCAAGCGCATCCTACGCATATTCAATAACATTAACCCAGTCGGCGTTCCTAGAGTATGGCGCGTTGGCGAACCATTTGAACCATTAGCCAAAGCTTTCTTACCAAAACTATCCAACTACTCACCATTACTTAGCTGGTTACAAAATAGTATTGGCATTACCAAGAGCAAGCGTAGCGAATATGATCACATGATGCTACAAATGCATGACGCCATGAAATCCGATTTAGATTATCAAAAAAATGGTCAACAATGGGAAGTCAAATTTCATCCTGGCGCAACATGGATTTGCTATTCAGATCAAACACCTCATGCAGTTATGAGCGGCCAGTATATGCTGGAACAAACTTTCTTGGTGGACACTCAGTCTTTAAAAAATCCTGAACAATCCCCATTGAAAATTCTAGAGCGCCTAACAGGAAAAAACCTTCTGTAAGGCTTATAAAAACATGAAACCATGCATTGGTATTCACAAAAACCCATACCAATGCACACAACAACCAACCCATCAACTTAAAATTTAACGCATTATTTTTTACAAAAGAAACAATTCTTCTAAACAATAATCAACAAGGCTCTCAGCGATGAAAATTTTATTACCACTCACTATTGCATCCATATTGGCACTAAGTGCTTGCGGCCAAGATCAATCAACAGTCGATAACCCAGCTTCCACAGAAGAAAGCACTGAAATTATCTTCGATATCCCTGCTAGCGAATCCAGCGACAAGCTAGATGAAGCCACAGCCAAAGCCCACGATGCAATTGTTAACGCCACAGAAGAAGCCAGTGCAGTATTTGGCACTGCAAAAGACAAAGTAAAAGACATCAAAGATAGCGCCAAAGATGCTTTAACAAACACCAAAGATGATACTGTTAATAAAATTGATGAAATAAAAGAAAAAACAGATAACTTAACAAATGACGTTAAAAAAGCAGCAAAAGACCTTAAAGAAAACAACTAAACAAAAAAACCTCCGCATCAACGGAGGTTTTTTAATATCTTTAATTTGAATAATGATTAGTTGCGGCGCATTTGTGGGAACAAAATAACATCACGAATGCTTGGTGCATCAGTCAACAACATAACCAATCGGTCCAAACCGATACCACAGCCACCTGTTGGTGCTAAACCGTATTCCATAGCACGAACATAATCAGCATCGTAATGCATTGCTTCATCATCGCCAGCATCTTTTTGTTCCACTTGTGCCATAAAGCGTGCAGCTTGATCTTCAGGGTCATTCAACTCCGAATAACCATTTGCCAACTCACGACCGACAACAAACAGCTCAAAGCGTTCTGTTAAACCTTCTTTGGTATCTGAAGCACGAGCCAAAGGTGAAACTTCAACTGGATAATCAACGATAAACGTTGGATTCCACAACTGACTTTCAGCACACTCTTCAAACAATGCCAATTGCAAACCACCTAAGCCTGCATTAATAGGCAATGACCCGCCCAGTTTTTTAATTTCAGATTTCAACCATTCTGCATTAGCCAAATCTTCATCATTGTATTGTGGGTTGTACTTTTTGATGGCTTCCAAAATAGTCAAACGCTCAAATGGACTACCCAAATCAACTTCTTTGCCATTATAAGTAATCATTGTCTTGCCACAAACCACTTGGGCAGCATGACGAATCACACCTTCAGCCATAGCCATCATGTGCTCATAATCACTATATGCTTCGTAGAATTCCATCATCGTGAATTCAGGATTATGGCGTGTACTAATACCTTCATTGCGGAAGCTGCGGTTAATTTCAAAAACGCGCTCTAAGCCACCAACAACCAAGCGTTTCAAGTACAGTTCTGGTGCAATGCGTAAGAACAATTCCATATCCAAAGCATTGTGATGCGTTACGAAAGGTTTAGCCGTTGCACCACCTGGAATTGGGTGCATCATTGGCGTTTCAACTTCCAAGTAACGGTGATCAACCATGAATTGGCGCACTGCTTGAATGGCATGACTACGCTTCATGAATGTAGCACGTGAGTCGCTATTGGTAATCAAATCCACATAACGTTGACGATATTTTTGCTCTTGATCTGTTAAACCTAAATGCTTTTCAGGCAATGGACGCAAAGATTTACTTAACAAATAAATCTTACTAACACGAACGGTTAATTCACCATGATTGGTTTTAAATAAAGTGCCTTCGGCACCCAAAATATCGCCCATGTCCCAATGTTTAAAATCACTGTGGATTTCTTCGCCAACGCCTTGGTTGTTGATATACAACTGAATCTGACCAGTCATGTCTTGCACTGTTGCAAAACTAGCCTTACCCATTGCACGCTTCAACATCATGCGACCAGCAATTTTCACAGGGATTTCTTGTGGATCAAGCTCAGCCTTTTCAAGTGCATCGTATTGTGCGTGCAAATCTGCAGCAAATGCATCACGACGGAAATCGTTTGGAAAAGCAATGCCTTTTTGGCGTAACTGAGCTAACTTTTCGCGACGTAAGCTAACAATTTGGTTTTCATCTAATTCGGGTAAATTATTTTGTTCATCGCTCATAGCGTTTGTGTCCTAATGATGATACAGCGTATAAGCTGCCTGAAAATCAATAAAATAGAATCGACCGTCAATTTGACGCTGAACATTCGATAATATGCGTATGCTGCATAAGCGTCAACCGCAGCACTAATTTTTTGCTACTTGTCGGCAAAACAAATACAAAAAAAGCCTGTCCGTAGACAGGCTTTTCGAATTTGGTGGGTCGTGAGCGATTCGAACGCTCGACCAACGGATTAAAAGTCCGCTGCTCTACCGGCTGAGCTAACGACCCGATAAGAGGATGCAAATATTAATGCGTTTCCTCTGATTCGTCAACAACTATTTGCAATTTATTTTAAATAATTTTTTAACAAATTGATAATAAATCAATTTTCTATTTAAAAAAATAAAT
>JASLFS010000029.1 GCA_030150505.1 Vitreoscilla sp.
GGTTTGTGTTGCTGTGTCAGCAGCGAAGAAACCGAACTATACGCCAACACCCCATAACCGTCAACTACTTTAACAACCTTTTTTACAAAAATAATAGAAAAATTCAACAAATGCCTATTTATTAACAACTTTTATTTCAAATCTATTAACTACTTTTTTAAAATCATACACAACATCTGGTAACTTGCCTTTCAACTCACACTCAATATCAATGTAAATATAGTCTGCAAAAATAGCTATAAAGCAATTATTGGCAGAAATAATGCTATTTATGATGAAATGAGGATCGCTTTTACGCTTTATATAGACAGCCAACCTAAATAAATATGAAAAAAGCTGTCCGAGTAAACTCGGACAGCTTAGTGAAGAATTCTGAGAAGTAGATCTTTAATTAAATAACCAACTGTAAAAGTACACAACGATCTCAGTCTCAATGATAAGTAAACTATTTAGCAAAGTGATAGCTGCTCGGTTTAATAAATGGTTTTGCTTTGGCTTTTTCTGCTGGCTTTTCTGTTAAACCAACAATCTCACCATTTCCAGCATCTCTAATTGTTGCCTCTTCTAAATGACCGCTTGAATTAGATTCAACTATCAATTCACTTGCTTCTGTTAAGCTTGCTTCAACATCCAATTTTTTGTCTGCAACTGACAATTGTGTAAACTTCTTAGAAACCAAATCTGATAGTAATTTAATATTTTGCTGCCTACGAATAAATTCCGCATCGTATCGACTACCGCCACTCGCCTCTACTTGCGTTACATTTTCAATCACAGCAGAATCTATTGGCTCACTCTCTACTTCTGTAGATGTAGCTATTAAACTATCCTCTACTTCTTCTTCAGCTGTTGTGATTCCTTCTGCTTCTAATAGATTAATAGGCTCTACTACAAAATCAACATCAGCATCTTCTGTTACCTCAACATGCGCCACTTCTTGTTCATCGATTACAACATCCTGAATCTGGGCAGAAGATTCATCTACATCATTAGGTGCCACTGGTTTAACACCAATCGAAAAAGGAACATTGGCCTCACTGAGAATATCATTAACCGTTCGAACTTTAGGCACCTCTTCAACAATAGCTGTTTTCACTTCTGCTTCATTGTCTTTATTGAAACCAGACTTTACAGCAGGAGTGGCTTTCCAATTAGATGACATGCTAACCATGCCAAAAGCTGGACCTTCGGGAATAAAAGGATTTTTATTATTGTGTACAGATGGTTTTTTAATATCTTCTTTATTTATACTCACATTCATTCCCCCACGAAAACCATGCGTTGTTGATGCTTGCTGATTTCCTAGTTGAGCAAAGGATGACTCTACTGCTACTGCTTCAGCACTAGCTAAATCATCCTCTTGGTCAATGACAGTAAATTGATTATCTTGAGAATCCGGCTCTACCTGGACATTCTCATTTCGCCATTGGCTCGACCTTTTAGCAATAATGAACTGAATAGCCAAATTCAAAATGGCTACTACCGCCAAAATAACGCTAAAAATTAACACCAATTTATCAATAGTCATTTTACTAATCTTTTTCAATTGCGCGGACTCAAATAGATTTAGCTACCTAATATACCTTGCAACTGCTCAAACAACTCTTCTTTATATAATTTTAAACGACGCTTAGCAGCAAAACTGAAAAGCTTATCTTTGTCTTCTTCTACAGAATGAAAAGAAAGGTTTAATTTGCTTAAAATATTAATATCTTCAAAAAGAGGTGTGTGTTGCACATGGCGTAATTGAACAATGCCTAATACTGATGGCTTAATTCCATGAAAAGATGCTTCTTGTTGATAATCCAACTCCACTTGATTAATGAAGCTATTTTCCCAAACAACAAATTTAACTTTTGGGAAAAGGGCAACCAATCGAGTCAATTCTGCATAGCAATCAGTAAACTCTCTACCACCTGGCAATGGAATATGCATAACAACTGGGCGTTTATTTTCCAATAGCAAGTTCACAATATCACTGTCTTGCATATATTGAAGCAAAGTAATATGCGTGCTTGAACCATTATCAATAACAAACGATACATCTTGGTTATCAATAATTGATTCCACCATGGGATCATAATAACGAGTGCCAACAGAGTTAGCATCAGCTTCTATTTTAATAACGTCCAAGCCTTTAACGCTAATGAAGCTATTGCTTAATGGATCGGTATCAAAACCAACAACCTGACCATGCTCTTCAAGAAACTGATACAAAAAAGCAGATATGGTTGACTTCCCTACCCCACCTTTGGCCTGAGTAACAATATGGATAGATTTTTGGATATAATTCATTTCTATTCTCTCGACAATACGTAATCTTATCTAAAATGCATATTTAATATGGGTATTTATACTACATTCTAACCTATATATACAATCAATTAAATTATTTGCATCTAAAGATTTAATATTTCACAATTCATATCCATTATGTAAATTAAATATTTTGTATTAACAATACAATAAAAAACTAATTATCTGTTTTTATTATTATTTATTATTTAAATAGATTTTTTAATTTTTTAATGGTCTTTTCGCCATATAACAACGAAAATTAAATGGTCTATAAAAGCATTTTCATTTCAAATGAAAATATCACGCTAAACAATCCTATTGCAGACAAAAGTCTGCAAAAACCATGTAAATTAACGTTTTAATTCATCAAAAAAACCTGATATGCATAAAATAATTCAATTTTTTCTTATTTATTTACAAAAAACGCCTGGTTTAATCGAAAATTTGATGTTTTCTACTAATTAATTAATGTTAATCTTATCAAAATAGCAAGTTAAGATTATTCCTAATAAAATTCAAACATTTACAATAAAAAAAATCTTACCGAACCATAGATTTGTTAAAATTTGATAACAACAAAACTAAATTTATTGCTCATTTAAAGGCTCTTGTCTATTGCACATTTCGTCAATCTCTTTTACATTGTTATTCAAACGTTGAGTAATAACGTTAAAAAGCCAAGATTACAAAGGCAATATAATAAAATAGAGTTAAGAGAAAATGTTACGATCGCATACAGAGAAAATGTGGTGTAACCAAATAACAAAATGGACTGCTCATATGCAGTCCATTTTGTTATTCTACTTCTTGAAAAAACCTCAATCGCCCGAGCAAGGATATAATTCGCTGCTTGAGCACTTCTTGATACAAAAACCATCCGCCTATAGCGCCAATAATACTGCCTAAAACAGAATCCCAAAAACGAGCATGAATCAAACTAGAAACCGCCACCTGAACATCTGCGCCAGCTTCTGCTAGAAAAATAGTTAACGGCGTAATGAAGATGACTGCAAAAGTATAGTTCCGAACAATTAAGGTTTCGATAATAAAATTCAATACTGTCATGGTTAAAGCAATTTGCCATGGATTCATTGGTAAGCTTAATAAGCACCATGCAACGACTAAACCAAGCCCTGTTCCCACAATTCGATGAATTTGTCTTGTCCATGTCGCATGAAAAGAGATGCCTTGCAAAATAGCAACGCAGCTAATGGGTACCCAATAAGGTCGATCTAATTGAAGAAGTTCAGCAACAATTAACGAAAGAACCACAAAAAAAGCAATAATCAATGCTTCGGCAACATGTTTCTTAAAGAGCTGTAAGTTATGAATTGATGCCTGCGTAGATGGGACGGGTTTAAGAAAAAATACACCATATATCACCGCCATCATACAAGCTGACATGCTGCCCAAGGCTAAGACGCCGACAAATGTAGGCAGATCTGGTAAATCATAAGGAATATAGAGTGCGATACAACCTGCCATAATTAAGAAAATAACGCCAGGTGGTCCAACTTGGTAATATCGGCACCCAATATACGTTGAAAAAACCATAAAAAACAGAACAATAAAGGATAAAAAAGGAAAGATTTGTCCGATAAGCCCTAAGGTAAAACAAAATACCATGGCAAATGAAACTGCTATCAGCGTTATAAACCGATGAGCAATGGGCGTAGCTGGCTGATATAAGAAAACCATGCTCCCCAACATTGCAACCAACCCATAGGCCATTTGATCAAAATAAGCAGCGACAAATAATGGCAGTCCAGATGTCATGGCTGCCATTAATGGTAGATGCCACTTTCGATCGCTGTTTCTGATGGTAAGCAATCCTTTTAGTTCAGCCCTTAAATACAATAAAAACTGATCAAACCAATTCAACATTTTATATCCTTACAACTAAATACCCAGAATAATCTCACTAACAAATTTACTACCAACATAAGCTAAAACCATAAATAAGAAACCGATTAAAATCCAAATTGCGGCTTTGCGACCACGCCAATTTAAACGCCAACGCATGGTTAATAAGAAAGCATATGCTAACCATGACATCACACCAAAAACGCCTTTATGCGTCCATGCGAATGGCTGCCCAAAAATGGCTTCTGAGAAAAACACTCCGCCTAACACGGTAATACTCAGCCCGATGAAGCCTAAGCTAATCATTTGAAACATTAAACGTTCTAAACTTAATAATGGTGGTAAAAAAGAAATCAGTGGGGAAAATTTCTTTTGTCGCAGTTGCTTTTGTAGGAAAAGAACCAAAACAGCCATTAAGGTTGCTAAGCCTAATAAGCTATAAGACAACAATGACGCAACGATGTGCAATACGACATATTGATTGGCTAAAATCTCACCTTCTGGGTGTCCAGGGAAAATAAAAGCAAGCAATATGCATAAAAACGTCACTGGATACAGTAATAATTGCAGTCCTTTTAATTGATAGAAAAAACTACCACACCAATACATGACTAACATCAACCAACAGACTAATGTTAAAGCATGCCCGAAACTTAAAATCATTAATCTTTCTGACAGTATTGGCGCCCACAACCAATATCCATGCAGCAATAGGGTCGGTGCAAGAATGGCTAATTCCCACTTTTGTGGCAGTGCTTTGCCTTGATTTGGGTTAAACCAAAACCGCATTACATGAAAGCTTAAGCTCGCATAAATGATTATTAAGGTAATAAATATATAATTCATACCGTCTCTTTCTCATTGATTCTGCATATCATAAATACAATAGGTCGTGTAAAATACAAATCAATTTTATCAGGAACACCTAACAGGTGCAGTCAATTATTAAGGATTAGCATGTTAGACAATCTTTCTAGTCGTTTAAGTCAAATGGTCAAGACCATGCGTGGGCATGCTCGTCTGACTGAAGATAATATTAAAGATGCTTTGCGTGAAGTTCGCATGGCATTGCTTGAAGCCGACGTTGCGTTACCAGTAGTTAAAGATGTTATTGCTCAAATTAAAGAAAAAGCAATGGGTCACGAGGTTATTGGTAGCTTAACACCAGGACAAGCTTTTATTGGTGTTGTTAATGACTCATTAACCGATTTAATGGGCACTGAAAACCACAGTTTAAATTTAGCTGCCGTTCCACCTGCAATTATTTTAATGGCAGGTTTACAAGGTGCAGGTAAAACAACTACTGTTGGTAAACTAGCTCGTTTATTAAAACACGACCACAAGAAAAAAATCTTGGTGGTTTCTGCTGACGTTTATCGCCCTGCTGCCATTGAACAATTGCGTTTATTAGCAGAGCAAGTTGAAGTTGAATTTTTCCCATCAGACATATCACAGAAACCTGTTGATATTGCTAATTCAGCATTAGATTACGCCAAAAAACACTTTTTTGATGTACTAATGGTGGATACCGCTGGTCGCTTAGCCATTGATGAAGCGATGATGGAGGAAATTAAAGCCCTACACAAAACCCTAAATCCAATTGAAACCTTGTTTGTGGTTGATGCTATGCAAGGTCAAGATGCGGTTAATACAGCAAAAGCTTTTAACGATGCTTTACCATTAACAGGTGTTATCTTAACCAAAATGGATGGTGATGCTCGTGGTGGTGCTGCTTTATCTGTGCGCCATGTCACTGGTAAACCTATTAAATTCTTGGGTATTGGTGAGAAGGTAACGGGTTTAGAAGCATTCCACCCTGATCGTCTAGCTAGCCGAATTCTTGGCATGGGTGACGTTTTAACATTAATTGAAGATGTACAAAAAGGCATTGACCACGAAACTGCTGCCCAAATGGCTAAAAAGCTACACAAAGGCAAGGGTTTTGATTTAAATGACTTTAAAACACAAATTCAACAAATGCGAAACATGGGCGGCATTGAATCTTTGCTATCAAAAATGCCAGGCCAAATGGGTGAACTTTCAAAACATGTTCCAGAAGGAACTGCTGAGAAAGCAATGGGTTCAGTTGAAGCCATTATTAACTCGATGACACCAAAAGAACGTAGCAACCCTGGCTTAATCAAAGCAAGCCGAAAACGCCGTATTGCGGTTGGCTCTGGCGTTACTGTTCAAGAAGTTAATAAAATGCTTAAACAATTTGAACAGTCACAAAAAATGATGAAGCAATTAACCAAAGGCGGTATGGGTAAATTGCTAAAAATGGCTCAAGGCATGAAAGGTATTTTACCTAAATAAATTAAGCCAACAAAACAAAGGCTCCCTGAACGCGTTCAGGGAGCCTTTGTTTTTCTATCATCATAAAAAACACAGCATTAAAATATTTAATCACTTATAATTCAACTAAATCACTGGTTACGGCGAATCCAACGTAACCAAGTATCAAAAAGATTTTTTTGTAATCCAGCAATCACTGAGCGTTTAAACACATGCTCGCCGCTCCAAAATTCATCGCCTTCAAGCGTTGCCAGATACCCACCTGCTTCTTCAAAAATCAATGCCCCTGCTGCATAATCCCAAAGTTTCTGCCCACCATGCACATACACATCATATCGACCCGAAGCCAAATAACACCAATCTAACGTACTTGAGCCCATGCTGCGCTGACTGCCACAAGGCGCCAATGTTTGCATGCGGCTAGATAGCTTACCACTACGCAAATATTTCACTTCCACACCAGCAATGGCTTCAGACAAAGGACGCTCTGAAAGCTTAATAGGCAATTTAATGCCATTTAAAAAAGCACCCTCATCCCGCTGCGCATAAAACATCTCATTGGTGACAGGATTAAAGATGGCAGCCAAATGACTGCGGCCATTTTTCACATAAGCAACAGACAAGGCAAAATGAGGCAGACCATTCACAAAATTGGTTGTGCCATCAATGGGATCGACAATCCATAATCCTTTTTCATTTTCTGCCCACAATCCCTGCTGCTCACTAAAATGCATTTCTTCACCAAGCATTGGGCAATTAATGATGTCAGGCAACAATTTAGCAAACGCATTTTGCGCGGCAACATCCGCCTCAGTATAAAGCGTACCATCGGCTTTTTTACTACTACCGACCTGCATAAATCTTGGCATAACTTCAGTTTGCGCCACTTGCCGCACAACTGCTAGCAATTTATCTAACACGCTTGCTATCCCTTCACTTGGCAATCATTTACAATAAACTATCATATTAACCAGTTTCTTCTTTTTTACCAAATCCAATTTATGCCAAGATTTTTCGTTAATCAAACCTTAAGCAATCAGCAAATTATTTCACTGCCTGACACTGTCGTACGTCATATTCATGTCTTACGATTGCGCATTGATAGTGATATTATTTTATTCAATGGCGATGGGAAAAATTACCATGCCCATCTGACTGATATTCAAAAGCGCCATGCTGAAGCTTCCATTACACAAATAACCGACAACACCAGCGAATCGCCGCTGCATTTCACTTTGGTGCAAGCCATCTCCAGCGGAGATAGGATGGATTTCACCCTACAAAAAAGCGTAGAATTAGGCGTCAATATCATCCAACCCATCAGCACCGAACGCTCTATTGTTCGCCTGCAAGGTGAACGAGCACAAAAGAGAATCGAGCGCTGGCAAGAAATTGTCATTTCAGCTTGCGAACAATGTGGGCGCAGCACCATTCCCAAAGTTTTACCTATTTTGACGCTTACCGAATACTTACAGCAGCTTGATTTATCGAGTAATTGCACCAATACTTATTTACTACTGAGTATCGCAAAAAATGAAGGCATTCATGCCATCACCCCAGCCCCAGAGCATATTACATTAATGGCTGGACCAGAAGGTGGCTTAAGCGACAACGAAGAAAGTAAAATTTTTGCAACTGGTTTCCAAGCCTTAACCCTTGGACCCAGAATTCTACGGACCGAAACAGCCGCTTTAACAGCCATAGCAGCCATGCAAACACTGTGGGGAGATTTTCACTAATATAGGATTATTATGTACCACACAGAACGATTTAATGCTTATTCACATCTGATAGGAACAATATTAGCCATTATCGGTACCGTCCTTTTGCTTATCAAATCCGCTGGCAGTCACTCAGCTTTACGCATTGTCAGCTCAGCAATTTATGGCGCATCTTTAATTATCCTATACAGCTTTTCAACGTTTTATCACAGCATTTGGCAACCCAAAGCCAAAGGCATATTACAAAAATTTGATCACTGTTCAATCTACTTACTGATTGCTGGTACCTACACACCATTTGCTTTAACCACACTCCCACCAGCTTGGGGATGGTCAATTTTTGGTGTCTCTTGGGGATTGGCATTATTCGGCATCATTCAAGAAGTCACTTATGGCCGCATTTCTCCATCTCGCTGGCTATCTTTGGTGCTTTATGTGGTAATGGGATGGCTCATTATTGTTGCCATCAATCCTTTGACTCAAAACTTATCCAACTGGGGATTATTCTGGCTGGTTTTTGGTGGCCTTTTATATAGTATCGGAATTTACTGGTTTATTAATGATGAAAAAATCAAACATGGTCATGGAATCTGGCATATTTTTGTTCTGCTAGGCAGCATTTCACATTTCATCTGTATTTATTACTTCTTATAAAACCACAAAAAAAAAGCTGCCATTTGGCAGCTTTTTAAATAACTTAATGATTAGCCCCACAAAGGACGCCAGCTCATTGGTACACGGAATTTTCGGCCAGCTAAAGCGGCTTGCGCACCCATGAAACAGAAAACAACATGAGCAACACCAAGCAAAACCATTAATGGATAACCAATAAAAATCAACATCAATATACTGCAAATAACCCAGCCAGCAATCAATGTACAACCCCAGTTAACAGCTTCTTCTGCTTGTTGACGCAAATAAGAATCCTCAGATTTCACCAACAATACTAACAATCCAGGAATCACACTAAAAATCAAAGTTGCCACCCACAATGCAGCAGCTGTATTGCGTTTTAGCTTTTCAGCATCATCAACCACTTCAGTACGAGGTTGGTTGCGAGGCTGTTCAGCAAAATGAGCATTGCTTTTGGCTTTATCACCGCCAACTGACGATTCTGTCGAACGCTGCGCTGCAGCTTCCGCCGTTGTTTTCACCTCGGCAACAGTATCTTTTGCATTCGCTGCGATATCTTTCATCAAACGAATCGGCTGCTTTCCCACTGCTGGTTTCGCGGCTTCACGCAATGATTCTTCAGTACCCGCTTCAATTTCTTGCATTGAACGAACTGCGGTTTGATGTCGATTAAAACCTGCCAGTTTTCTCATTGGTAACTCCTTTAAGTCGGTAATCATTCAGCATTTGTATATTCTATATCACTATAGTTTACAACACATAACGTGCTAAATCTTCTTTTTCTGCTACATTTTGCAAACGCTCATCAACATAAGCAGCATCAATCACGACTTTACCAGATTCAGACTGAAAAGAAACCTCTTCCAAAAGTTTTTCCATCACAGTATGCAAACGGCGCGCACCAATATTTTCTGTTTTTTCATTCACTTGGAAAGCAATCTCAGCCAATCGCTCAATGCCTTCTTCCATAAATTCCAATTCAGTATCTTCTGTTGCCAACAACGCTTTATATTGCGCAACCAAGCAAGCATCAGTAGAAGTTAAAATCGCTTTGAAATCATCAACACTTAAGTTATCTAACTCAACACGAATTGGGAAACGACCTTGCAGCTCAGGAATCAAATCTGAAGGCTTGCTTAAGTGGAAAGCACCAGAAGCAATAAATAAAATATGATCTGTTTTAATCATGCCATATTTGGTTTGCACTGTTGTGCCTTCAACCAATGGCAATAAATCACGCTGCACACCTTGACGAGATACATCCGCACCTTGTCGGTCACTGCTAGAAGCGACTTTGTCGATTTCATCCAAGAACACAATACCATGCTGCTCAACTGCTTTTACAGCTTGTTCACGCATATCATCTTCATTAACCAACTTAGCAGCTTCTTCATCTAAAATTAGTTTCATTGCGCTAGAAACTTTTAGTTTTTGCGCTTTGGTTTTGCCCTGTCCCATGCCAGCAAACATGTCTTGCAATTGATGGGTAAAATCTTCCATTCCTGGAGGTCCCATAATCGACATATTTTGAGGATTCACTTGAGCAACTTCAATCTCAATTTCTTTGTCATCTAACTGCCCTTCACGCAACATTTTGCGGAACTTCTGGCGAGTGGCACTTTCAGGCTCAGCTTCTTGAGGCTCTCCCTCAAAACCAACTTGACGTGGTTTTGGCAATAGCGCATCTAAAATGCGATTTTCTGCAGCATCTTGTGCTTTTGCCTTGTTTTTCTGAATAGCTTGTTCACGAATGCTTTTAATGGCATTTTCCATTAAATCACGAATGATGCTATCAACATCACGGCCAACATAACCCACTTCCGTAAATTTAGTTGCTTCAATCTTAATAAAAGGTGCATTTGCAAGACGAGCTAAACGACGAGCAATTTCAGTTTTACCAACACCAGTTGGTCCAATCATTAAAATATTTTTAGGAACAATTTCACTGCGAAGTGGTTCGCTAACCAAACTTCTGCGATAACGATTACGCAATGCAACTGCTACAGATTTTTTAGCGTTGTGCTGCCCAATAATATTTTTATCTAATTCGTGAACGATTTCTTTTGGGGTCATGACTAAATTACTCATGGTCATCCTTTTTATTCTATGCTACAGGCAGCTTATTGCTGGCTGTTTAAAACTTCGATTGTGTGATTTTGGTTAGTATAAATACAAATACTACCGGCAATTTCCAATGATTTTTTCACCACAACTTCTGGCGCTAAATCGGTATTTCCCATTAATGCACGAGCAGCTGATTCAGCAAAAGCGCCACCAGAACCAATGGCAGCAATACTGTCTTCAGGCTCAAGCACATCACCATTACCCGTGATAATCAATGTATGTTCTTTGTCAGCAACAATTAACATTGCCTCTAAGCGACGCAATGCACGGTCAGTACGCCATTCTTTGGCCAACTCAATCGCAGAAACCAATAATTTACCTTGATGCTTTTGCAATTTGCTTTCAAATAATTCAATCAGAGTAAATGCATCAGCTGTACCACCTGCAAAACCAGCTAGCACTTTATCGTGATACAACTTACGTACTTTTCTTGCTGTGGCTTTAATAATGGTATTACCCAAGGTTACTTGACCATCGCCACCAATTGCGACATGTTCGCCTCTACGTACTGAAACAATGGTTGTGCCATCAAACTGTTGCATAAAAACTCCTAGTCGTTCATTGCCTTTATGGTTATCAAAAGACAATTTTTATGTTCAATAGTTTAGTAGATAAGTCCACCGCGCTATTTTTTCAAGGCAACCAAGAGAATTTTACTGCCTCAACAAATGATGAATATTCGCTGTTTTATAAGGGATTGTGTGAGTACACGCTATTTTGCATTACAATAGCTGCAATTTTGATGTTAATAAAGAATACCTACCCATGTCTGATTTACAAACGCCTGTAAACCAAAACATTACAACCGACAACACACTTAATCTAGGTTTATACGCTGAACGAGCATATTTAGAATATGCCATGAGTGTGGTGAAAGGTCGTGCCTTACCTGAAGTTTCTGACGGTCAAAAACCCGTGCAGCGCCGTATTTTATATGCGATGCGTGATATGGGTTTGATTGCAGGAGCTAAGCCAGTGAAATCAGCGCGCGTGGTTGGTGAGATTCTTGGTAAATACCACCCACATGGCGACTCTTCTGCTTATGAAGCCATGGTTCGCATGGCACAAGATTTCACCTTGCGCTACCCATTAGTGGACGGCATTGGTAACTTTGGATCTCGAGATGGCGATGGTGCAGCAGCCATGCGTTACACCGAAGCACGCTTAACGCCAATAGCCAATTTACTCCTATCTGAAATCGACATGGGTACTGTGGATTTTCGTCCAAACTATGATGGCGTTTTTGAAGAGCCAGTCAGCTTACCTGCTCGCTTGCCGATGGTTTTACTTAACGGCGCTTCAGGTATTGCGGTTGGTTTAGCAACAGAAATTCCATCTCATAACCTAACAGAAGTCACCCAAGCCGCCATTGCTTTACTCAAAAAACCAAATTTAGATACCGTAGATTTGATGGAATATATTCAAGGTCCTGATTTTGCTGGTGGCGCACAGGTCATTACACCTCAACAGGATTTATTGCATATTTATGAATCTGGAAAAGGCAGTGTTCGTGTTCGTGCAAAATATGAAATTGAAAAACTAGCACGTGGACAATGGCGAATTATTGTTTCTGAATTACCACCGAACACCAGCACACAAAAAGTATTGGCAGAAATAGAAGAACAAACCAATCCAAAACCAAAAGCGGGTAAAAAAAGCTTAAATAAAGACCAGCAGAATCTAAAAGAACTGCTGCTTTCAATGTTAGATAAAGTCCGTGATGAATCTGATAATGATCATCCTGTTCGCATTATCTTTGAACCAAAATCCAGTCGTATTAAGCCAGAAGAATTCATCAACACCTTAATGGCCCAAACAAGCCTAGAAGGCAATGTTTCCATGAATCTGGTCATGATTGGCATGGATAATCGTCCTGCTCAAAAAAACTTGAAAGCCATTTTATCAGAATGGTTAGATTACCGAGTAACAACGGTAACAAGACGTTTACAACATCGACTCAACCAAGTAAACCGTCGCATTCATATTTTAGATGGCCGAATGATTGCCTTTTTACACATTGATGAAGTTATCCGTGTCATCCGTGAAGCTGACGAGCCAAAAACAGAGCTCATGGCTGCATTTAACCTAACGGAAGTTCAAGCAGAAGATATTTTAGAAATTCGCTTGCGTCAATTGGCACGTTTGGAAGGTTTCAAGCTTGAACAAGAACTGAATAAATTACGTGATGAACGTGAAGAATTGAACCATTTACTCAGTGATGACAAAGCCAAACAAAAATTAATCATCAAAGAAATGCAAGATGATTGCAAAACATATGGCGATGACCGCCGTACGTTGATTGAAGAAGCCAACCGCGCCGCACTTACACAAACCACTGTTGATGAACCGATTACATTAATCTTATCGAAAAAAGGCTGGCTAAGAGCCAGAAGCGGACATCATTTGGACTTAAGTCAAACCACATTTAAAGAAGGTGATGGCTTAGCGCAAGTGGTTGAAGGCAGAACAATTTGGACCATTATTGCAGTCGATACCCAAGGCCGAGCTTACAACATTGATGCAGCGGATGTTCCTAGCGGTCGCAGTGATGGCGCTCCGATTGGCTCATTAGTGGATTTACAAAATGGCGCTCAAGTCGCTTTTGTATTAACAGGTCTTCCTGAAGAGCACTACTTATTTGCTCACAGTGGCGCCTATGGCTTTGTAGCTAAACTGCAAGATTTACAAACACGCACCAAAGCAGGTAAAGCATTTATCACTTTAGATGACAAAGAAACTTTATTATTACCAAAAGCTGTGACACCACAACAATATCATTCTGCATATCTGGTACTATCAAGTGATGACAATCGATTATTGGCTTATCCGCTCAATGAATTGAAAATGATGGCAAAAGGCCGTGGTTTACAATTATTATCGTTACAAGACCAAGAAAAACTAAGCCATTGTTTGATTACCAACCAAGAACAAATTATGGTTCATAGCATTGGAAAACGTGGTGGAGAATACCAAGAAAACATTCGCATTCAAGATATTCTTGGTAAGCGAGGTCGCCGTGGTAAATCATTGAATAACAACCAAGATATCATTCTATTAACGACGCAAGAAGAATAAATTACACATGACAATAGAGGCTCCAAATACACCTTCTCCATTGCAAGCCGTTCCGAGCTTAGTTAACACAGCACGCTGTGCTGTGCTGTTCTCGATATTCGTCTACCATGGAATGCTTAGCCTGGCGATTTCGTCATCAATTACCTCAACAGGCTTTTACATTTGGAGTCTCACCTATTTTATTATTATTCTAATTGCGGTTTTTACGCCCAAAAATCACTCTAGAATACAAGCCATACAACCCATTAGCGGCAGCATTGATATTTTAATGATGGTATTGCTGATGTATTTATCTGGCGGTATCGACTCGGGCATTGGTATTTTAATTTTACCATTCGTATCAACAGCTTGCTTAATGAGTTACGGTCGCTATAGCTTTGCTTATGCGGCGTTTGCAACCATATTGATATTCTTTTTCTCCTACCTGAATTTATACACGGGGTTTGTTCGTCCCCATTCTATTTCAGACACATATTCCATTTTCAATGCGGGTTTATTATCTGCTGCTGCCTTTTTGGTGGCATGGCTAACATCATTTGCAGTTCGTCATGTACGGCGAGCAACCACCACCATTTCTCAGCACCAAGAACAAATTACTCGCTTAAGCCAATTGAATAGTTTGGTTTTGAATCGGGTTCAAGAAGCCGTTGTGGTCATTGATCAATCGCACAATATTCTTCTGCACAATGCTCAAGCAACAATCTACTTTTCTCCTGATTTATTGGTTCAAAATAACAAACAAAATATCTTTCAGCCTGTCATCAGAACATGGAAAAAATTAAACGTTTCTAACTTTGAATACAATGGCGAAATTGATCACCTAGCTGTTCGCGTTCGTGCCATTGCCATGGACGAAATTCAACCCCCAATTTTGATGCTATTTATTCGTTCAGAAGATGATATTTACCAAGATTCACAAGCGGATAAACTGGCTGCTCTAGGACAATTGACGGCCAATATTGCCCATGAAATTCGCAATCCTTTATCTGCTATTCGCCATGCAAATGAATTAATTTGCGAAGCCAATCCAAGTCCATTCACTCAAAAACTAGAAAAAATGATTAATAGCAATATTAATCGCATTGATAAATTACTTGAGGATGTATTGGCCATTAATAAACGGCTTAAACCCAATATTGAATCCATCGACTTAAACATATTTTTAACTGAGTTTTTACAACATATTTATTTGAGTACGCCTGAATTAGAAAATAAAATAGAAATCAATTATTTCACAGAAAACACAATCATTTTGTTTGATAAAACCCAGCTACAACAAGTGCTGTGGAACTTAATCAACAATGCATGGCGACACAGCAAACAAGACCAAGATGCCATCAAAATACAGATTCGCCCAAGTCGTAATAAAAACTTATTGCGCTTAGGCATTCAAGACAATGGTCCCGGTATTCCACCTGAGATATACCATAAAATTTTTGAGCCATTTTTTACAACAGAGACAAAGGGAACTGGCTTAGGCTTATTTATTGCAAGAGAATTAACGCAATCAAACAATGCTTCACTGCAGTATCTATCGGACCAAAACTCCTTTGAGCTCTCTTTACCGAGAAAAAAACATGAATAAAAATAAAAATTTGCCTATTCTCGTGGTTGATGACGAAGCGGACTTACGAGATTTAATTGAAATTACATTGCAAAAAATGGGTTTAGTAACTGATACCGCAGATGGTGTAAACAGTGCAATTGAAAAATTATCTACCAATAAATATGCATTGGTTTTAACCGACATGCGCATGCCTGATGGCTCGGGCTTGGAAGTGGTTCAATACATTACCAATGAACATTTAGACATTCCAACTGCTGTCATTACGGCTTATGGCAATGCTGACCATGCTGTCAAAGCCATGAAAGCTGGGGCTTTTGATTACATTCAAAAACCCATAACGCTAGCGCACTTACGCAGCTTAGTAAAATCAGCAATTACCATTGACGAAAAGCCCAAAGATACACCAGAGCCAAGTAATTCAGATAATACAAGCAATAGCAATCAACAAGAATCGCAAGCTTCAACAAGATTAATCGGACAATCTGCTCATATGCAAGAAGTCCATGGGCTGATTAGTAAGCTAGCAAAAACAACTGTTCCTGTTTATATCACTGGCGAATCTGGTACAGGTAAAGAACAAGCTGCACGCAGTATTCATGAACAATCTGACCGAGCTGAAGCGCCTTTTATTGCTGTTAACTGTGGCGCCCTGCCTGAAAACCTCATGGAAAGTGAATTTTTTGGTTATCGCAAAGGCAGTTTTACGGGTGCTGATAATGACAGAGCTGGTTTTTTTCAGGAAGCACATGGCGGAACCATCTTTTTAGATGAAGTAGCGGATTTACCACTGAACATGCAAGTCAAATTATTGCGTGCCATTCAAGAACGTGCCGTCCGTCGCATTGGTGACAGTAAAGAAATCCCTGTGGATATTCGCCTCATTTGTGCAACGCATAAGGACTTGAGCCTTGAAGTGGCTGCAGGACGGTTTAGACAAGACTTATTTTATCGCATTAATGTGGTCAGCATTACCATGCCGCCTCTTCGTGAAATGCGTGAAGATTTGCCGATTTTAGTCAAATATTTTCTCAAAAAATTAAGCCACGGTGAGCGTTATCAATTTGAAAATGAAGCTAAAAAAGCGTTATTAACATATAGCTATCCTGGTAACATTCGAGAATTAGAAAACATTATTGAGCGTGCTATCGCTCTTTGTAATGATCATGTTATCAAGGAAGATGATTTATACATTAACAATGATGTTAATACGATTCAATCTGTGAATCATGATGCCAATATACAAACAGAAGGCGTGCCTTTTTTGCTGGGCAAAGAACTGTTGCAAGACTATTTGGATAATGTTGAACAAAATGTCATCTTGAAAGCTTTGGAAGCAACTAATTTTAACCGCACCCAAGCAGCAAAATTATTGGGAATTAGCTTTCGCTCTATGCGCTATCGCCTAAGCCGATTGGATATTGAGTAAAAAATATGCAGAGTAACCAGCATTTATTAGATACGACGATTTGTGTTGAAACGCCCGAAGCAATCGATATTGTATTGCGTGTTGCTAGCGTTCATGCCCGAGCTCGGGCTTTTGGCATTGATTTACTCATTCGTACCATCTGGTTGTTTATATCCGTCATCATTATTTCAATTGTATTTTCAAATGAAATCCAAATAGCACTCATTACCCTTAATTTGTTTTTCACATTCTGGCTGTATCCCGTTATTTTTGAAATCTACAATAAGGGACAAACGCCAGGTAAAAAAGCTTGTGGGATTAAAGTGGTCACGGATAATGGTACGCCTATTAACTGGTCAGCATCGTTATTGCGCAACTTAACTCGCATTGTTGATAGCTTGCCAATCTTTTACGCTGTTGGGATGTGCACTATCATTCTTTCAAAGAAAAGCCAGCGTTTAGGAGATATGCTTTCAGGCAGCCTGGTTATTTATACGGATAAAACCTCAAAAAAACTCGAAAAAACATTACAAAATATCCCTGCTATTGAATTACCACATGCATTAACATTAACAGAAAAACAAGCAATTGTTTCTTTTGCCGAACGCCACCATACGCTCTCAAGCAGCAGACAATTGGAACTGGCCAGTATTCTAATGCAATCGCTGCATTTTTCTAGCCATAATCCAGTACAAACGGCTTTAGGTTTTGCTAAAACCATTACAGGACAACAAAAAACGGGCTGATGCAATGAAACAAAGTTACTTTGAAGAACAAAATATGCAATTTTGGCAATACATGAATCACCTGATTCAATCCTTAGAAAAAAAGCCAAAATCAGCCAAACAGCATGACAAAATAAAATTTGCAGGCAATTATCGCTTATTATGTCAGCATCTTGCTCTTGCACAATCTCGTGCTTATTCGCCGAATCTTATTGAATATTTACAACGCCTCTGTGAGCGTAGTTATGCATTGTTATATCAACGCAAACCGCATCTGTGGCAACAACTGAAATCGTTCATTACCACAGATTTCCCCAAAACTGTTATCCAACAAAAAAAATGGATTATCTTGGCGCATCTGTTGTTTTACGTCCCACTCATTCTTTGCTTTGGCATCATTGCTTTCAAGCCCGAATTAAGTGATGCCATGATAGACATACAAATGCTTGAACAAGCGTCTAGTAGCTATCATGAAATGGCAAACCAATATCAACAAGGTCAAAATCGTGCTTTTTCACTGGATATCATGATGTTTGCCCATTATATTTTTAATAACATCGGTATTGCTTTCAAAACCTTCATAGGTGGCATTTTATTTGGCATTGGTACCATCTATATCACGATAACAAATGGTTATAGCATTGGTGGAATTATGGGCTATATGGCACACGATGCTTCAGCAAAAACATTCTTTTCATTTATTATTGCCCACGGTGCATTTGAATTAACAGGCATTGTTTTTGCTGCTGCAGGTGGATTGAAGCTTGGTTCATCTATGTTATTTCCCAATGGATACTCCCGATTAGAAGCAATGAAAAAAGAAGGTAGAGTTGCAGGAATACTCATGGGCGGTGCATTTGTGATGCTATTTATTGCCGCCATTATTGAAGGTTTCTGGTCACCATTAACGGCATTACCCATGTTATTTAAATATGTTGTCGGCGCTTGCTTTTGGATTGTTATGTATTGGTATTTGCTATCTGCAAGAAAGAGAGGCTAACGCATGACACCCAAATCACGCATTATTAATCGCAACCGCAACAATTGGGAAGCTTTGGATTTAGGCCATCATATTTTTAAAGACCAAGCGTTTAAACTCATCGCACTGTGGTTTTGTGTTTCATTGCCTTTTTTTCTTGTATTGAGCTTGGTATTTTGGAATCATCCTTTTTGGGCTGTATTTTTCTTATGGCTATTTAAGCCCATGTTTGAAGCAGGGATTTTAACGGTTGTATCCAATAGTATTTTTAATCAATACAGTTCATTTAAAACCGATTTAAAACATGCTTTTAGATTGTGTTTTCGCCCTAGAATCATCGGCGATTTAACTTGGCGACGCTTAAGCACCCATCGCAGCCTATTGTTGCCCATCAATACCTTGGAGCACTTACAAGGTAAACGCTTCTCGCAACGAGCCAATGAAATCCGCCGTGCATCAGGCTCTCAAGCTACTTGGCTGAGTTTTTTTGGCGTCAATATTGAAATGATTTTATCCACAGGTTTGGGCTTTCTTTTACTTTGGCTATTATTCGATAATCCAGTTGAATATGTTATTGCACCAGAATTTCGCCTATTTAAAAGCATTTGGCAAATCATGCAGTTATTTTGGAGTACCGATAATTTAAATCTTTATGAGCACACTTATAATCTCATTTATTTTCTTGTCTTGTGCTTTTGGGGCCCTATCTACGTTACCTGCGGTTTCAGTTTGTACTTACAATCTCGCACCCAATTGGAAGCATGGGATTTAAAAGTATCATTCCAAGACATTGCCAAACGTTTAGCGCAAAGTTTAAGTGCATTTGCCATCATCTGCATCCTATCAATATTGCCCAACCAATACAGCATGGCAAAAAATATTGAGCAGGAACAAAGAGCCGTTCTCACAGAAAAGCCTTTGCCATATATCGATAAAACAACCAAATGGTGTTGGAAAACTTGCGATAAAGCGCAATCTACCCCAGAAAAGCCACAACCGACAAACCTACCTAATGCACCCGATATTGATTTTCGCAGTATTTTATTTGTGATATTGGCCATTATTGTCATTGTTGGTTTGTTCTATGCTGTTTCTAAAATGCAGGGTTTATCAAAAACAAACCGCACAAAAACTAAAGCGCATGATATCCCTGATACATTATTTGGCTTAGATATTGCCCCAGAATCACTACCTGATAATCCCCTTCAGGCAGCCTTAAATTACGCTAAAAACAATGACTTTCAGGGAGCCTTAAGCATTTTATACCGCACTGCGCTCATACAATTATTACATCAACAACACTTACCCATTCAAAAAAGCACCACAGAGGGTGAAGTACTGCAACTAGTCGCTCAACATGCCCCAAACAAACTCGCTTATCTACAAGCATTAACATTGGCATGGCAACAAGTGACTTATGGCCATTATGATTCCTCACTGAATCAATTAACGGTACTTTGTGAACAATTCTCACAAGCTTTCCCAAAAGCAATTAGCCCACAGGAAACCAAAGCATGAAAAAGTTAATGGTCTTTATTGTGGTTTTCCTAATCGCCATCATGGCTTATGTTATTCCTAACATAAAAACCGATGTATCTCACTCATGGACAGAAAATCCAGCGACAAAACTGCTTGAAGGTGATTTCTTAGCTTTAAGTAAAACATTAGCCATTGCTTACCCCAAAGCAAAAATAGAAAAAATCAAAACTTGGGAAATACCAGAATTTAGTAAAACGGAACAAATCGTTTGGATTGCAACCAATGAAGATGAAAATGAACAAAATACCCAAGCTTTACTAGATTGGGTCGAAGAAGAAGGTCATCATGTTGTACTAGAATTTAACCAAGAGCAGCATGCCAACCATGAGATTGCGAAAAAATTAGGTGTTTCGGTGATTTCGCCAGAAAAGCTTATTGCCCCAGATAAAGTAACGATTAATCGCTGCCAGCAAGAAGAAAAGCGCCGTGAAAAACTCATAAAACAAGCCGATCCATCGGATACCATCCATGTTGATACCGAGAAAAATTGCCCTAATAAACTCAACTGGATTCAATTTGATGAAAAAAATCGCTTTGCACTCTTTAGTAATTTACAAGATACCCTACCAAACTTCTTACAAATTGCACCGGCACAAAAAGACAATATTGTTTGGCAAGGCTCAAGCCCAAATGGCAGCCATTTTGTCACACTTTCCAAAGGCTTAGGACGAATCACATTCGTGGCTGACATGCATGCATTTACCAATCCAACCCAGCCAACTTATACCAATGCCAATGGTTTGGATCGTTATGATCACTTGCAAATTAGCAACTACCTTGCCAAAGATTACGACCACATTGTTCTAGCACAACGCTGGAATAGTCAGTTACCATCGCTACCAACACCTATTTGGTTAAAGTTTTTTAAAACAGCACCCTTACTATTTGCTCTTTTTATCCTAGGCATATTATTGTTAATTTGGCGCAATCGCTACCCTCACGGCGTTCGATTTGGCATCAATCAATTAAGCGAACGCCAATGGCAACAACATTTAAGTGCTGCAGGGCAGTTTATTGCTCAGCAGGACAGCAAAGAAATATTACTGCAAGAATGGCAAGCTGATTTATTCAAACAATTACAGCTCAGATTCCCGCAATGGCAGCAACTTAATCATGCCGAAAAAATTATTATCATGAAAGAAAAGTTGTCAATACCACATCGCCATGCAAGCCTTTGGTGCCAACCGATTCCGGAAAAAATGAACGACAAAGATTGGATATCCTATCTCCAAGCTTACCAAAATATTAGAAAGGCTCTATAAATGGATACAACGAATCAAACAATTAATAAGAATTTTGAAAATGCAACACGCGCTATCCAATTTTTAAAACAACGCTTACAACAAGTGATTGTTGGACAACAAGACGTTATTGACCAAGTGCTCATTGCCTTTCTAGCTAACGGCCACGTTTTATTAGAAGGCGTTCCTGGGGTAGGTAAAACCTTGCTCGTTAAAGCACTTGCACACAATATTTCTGGGGATTTTAACCGCATCCAATTTACACCAGATTTAATGCCATCCGATGTTACTGGGCATTATTGGTTCGACAATCAACAACAAACTTTTGTATTGCGTGAAGGTCCGATTTTCACCAATCTTTTGCTAGCAGATGAAATTAACCGTGCACCAGCCAAAACACAAGCAGCATTGCTTGAAGTCATGCAGGAACAATCTGTTACCTTAGATGGCAAAACCCATTTAGTGCCTAAACCATTCATGGTATTAGCAACCCAAAACCCTGTCGAACAAGAAGGCACTTATCCCCTGCCAGAAGCACAACTAGATCGCTTCATGTTCAAAGTGCTTATCAACTACCCAAGCCTAACCGAAGAAATCAGCTTACTAAGCCGACTCAACGAACAAAGCCAAGTTGACCAATTACCAGAACAAGCGCCGGCACTTAACACCAAACAATTACAGCAATTGCAACTGGTTGTAGAAAAAATCACCTTAAGCCCGCAGATTATTGAATATGCAGCCAAACTGGTTAACGAAACCAGAAATAGCAATCAGTTTTCAATTGGCGCAGGTCCTCGTGCCAGCATTTCTTTATTAATTGGTGCTCGTGCTTATGCATTGATGAATGGCATGGATTTTGTTACGCCAGATCACATTAAAGCCCTATGGCTACCAACCATGCGCCATAGAGTACGCCTGTCTATTGCATTAGAAATGGAAGGCTTGAACTTGGATGAAGTATTAACGGAAATTACCCAGAACGTAGCGGCACCACGCATATGAGACCAAGCAAAACACTGTTAATTGTATTTTTTACACTCGCTTTGTGCACTTTACTGGCACAGATGACTACTCAATGGAATTTCCCACTAGCCGAAGAAGTTTTGCTCACCAGCAAAATCATCCTAGTGGCTTTTTTCATCACAACCATCATTGATGCTTGGCATTGTAAAAAAATCAGCAAACCAACAATTAGCCGTCAATTGCCAAAGCAAGCTGCTGTTGGGCAATCTATTAGCGTTGAATACCAAGTTAAGCACCATTTATCATTTGCCAGCAATATTACGATATATGATGGTTATCCAATCGGTTGGTTACGAGAATATGAGCCATTGCCACTGCAGCTAGCTCCCCAAAAGATTAGCAGTACCTTGCAATCTTTAACCCCCAATCGAAGAGGTATTGCTCAATTTACCACCTGCCAAAGTCTGGTAACCAGCCCATGGAAACTATGGCAACAAAGCTTTAGACATGACTTTGATGACCAAATTAAAGTATTGCCTGACTTTACCAAAATTTTAGGTGCTGATTTGTTATCGCTTAACCAATGGCTTCAGTTAATTGGTATCAAACGCAGTGCAAGACATGGTTCCAGTATGAACTTTCACCAACTACGTGAATTTCAACAAGGAGATGACATCCGCCATATTGATTGGAAAGCCAGCAGTAAACATCAAAATTTAATCAGTAAAACCTTTGAAGCCGAACATGACCAACAATTGATTTTCTTATTGGACTGTGGCCGTGAAATGCGTATTTCAGATGATGAGCTGACTCATTTTGACCATGCTTTAAATGCCATTATGCTTTTAAGTTATACTGCAATTCGCCATCAAGATGCCGTTGGTTTAATGACATTTTCTCACCCAAATCCACGTTTTGTACCAGCGAAGAAAAACCAAAACCAGCTAAACCAACTGCTTGAAATGGTTTATGATATCGAGCCTAGCCAACAAGCACCGGATTATGCATTGGCAGTTAATAACCTATTAAAACATCAACCTAGAAGAAGTTTAGTCATTGTCATTACCCACATTACCGAAAACAATGACCCTGATATGATGAGCCAAATTAAACTACTTAGTCGACACCACACAGTTTTGCTAGTCAACTTGCAACAACAACAGCAACACGCTTCCTTGTCCACCGAAATAGAATCGCTCACAGATGCCTATCTTTATACTGGCGCACAAATGTATCAACATTCGCAAAGCAATCTAACCCAAGATATGCAAACACAAAAAATAGCGTATGCGAATGTTTTACCAAAAGAACTTAGCACAACATTAATTAACCATTATTTATCTATAAAACAAAATGGTACTTGGTAAGAACTTATGATTCCCCCTTTACACACACTCTCTATTTCCGATCAAGATATGGAATATCTAGCAGAAATCCTGCCCAATGATATTCAAAAAATCCAATCTATTAATGCCATCAATGGACTGTATCTATCCTTTAAAAACAACACATTATGCTTAGCCCACACTCAACAGAAAGGACAAGTATCTGTTGATTTTGCTGGTGGCAAACTGGATTATCGCCGCCAAAAAGGTGGTGGCGAACAAATTGCAAAAGCCGTCAATTACAAAGAAAATCATTCGGCAATTGATGCAACAGCTGGCCTAGGAAGAGACAGTTTTATCTTGGCTAGCCATGGCATGGAAGTTCATTTATTTGAACGACATCCCATTGTTGCAGCTCTATTACATGATGGCTTACGCCGGGCAGCTATGCTGCCTGAACTAGAAGAAATCACCGCTCGCATGCATTTACATGCCCAATCGTTTTGCTTTGCCAATATTCATCATATTCCCAAAACTGACATTGTTTATCTTGACCCCATGTACCCTGCCCGCCAAAAATCAGCCGCAATCAAAAAAGAAATGGCTTATTTTCACGAGCTTGTCGGCGTTGCTAATAGCGATGAGGAAGATATGCTCAAAACCGCACAAACCTTGTCAAAAAAACGCGTTGTTGTTAAACGACCGAGATTAGGTGATTTTTTAAATCAACAGAAACCTGCCTATCAATACGATGGCAAAAGCACTCGATTTGATGTTTACCTTCCATTTGAGCCTGAAAGAACATCCGTATAAATTTCATTTGCATATAAACTATTCCTTGCAAAGGCAGCAATTTACACGTTAAAGTAATACGCTATTATCTTTTTTGACTATATTTATGCTCACTATTGCCCAACAAAATGGCTTATTAGATTTATTAAGAAAAAATTTCTCATCTGATTTATCTGCTTATAAACCACTATTTTTATTAAATCAAAATATTGGTTTTATGAATGAAAAATGGGAAAAACTCTTAGCACGAGATTTAGGTAAAGCTTGCACAGTATTACCCGATAGAATTATTGTAGAAGAACAAGATTCTTTGGTTTTGGCCGATGCATTACAAAATATTGGCAAGCAATGGCACAAAACAGGCGAGCTATCGGGCTGGAGAAATGAGCTATTTGATGTCAAAAATCACGATGAACAAGTCCTTTTTCAGCTAGAAAGAGCCTTGTTTCGTCCATTTGGATTATTAAGTCATTCAGTTCATATCAATGGACTGTATCAACAAGATGATCAGACACTGTTCTGGATTGGCACCCGTAGCCCATTCAAAGCAGTCGACCCTAACAAATTAGATAATCTGGTTGGCGGTGGCATTATTACTGGTGAAAACATTATTGAAGCCATGCAACGGGAAGCAGAAGAAGAAGCAGGTGTTCCTGCCAATTTATTGACTCCTAGTCATGAAAGCAGCACTTGCTTAAGCTTGCGCCACATTAGCCGTGGTTTACATCGCGAATACCTACATGTTTTTAATGTTGTTTTACCCACTTCATTTAGCCCACAAAATCAAGATGGTGAAGTTGCCCAATTCAATTTATACACTGTTGAGCAAGTCATAAACCATATGCTAGATGGCCGCTTTATGAATGATGCTTTGCTTGCCACCGTATTTGCTTTTGAAGCATTACAACTTATTGACCCTTCTCATGAGTTGTCGAGTTATTTAGATAAAATTCGAATTAAAACAAGCTCAAGCTAAGCTCCATGAGCCAATGTTTTATACAAAAAATAGCCCAATATCGTGGCAAATAATGCGCCCAAAACATTGCTCAACAAACACAATACAGCCATTCCCATTTTTCCTTGTTGCAATAATTGCATTAACTCAAGTGAAAAAGCGGAAAATGTCGTAAATCCACCGCAAACTCCTGTTAACCAAAACAGCCCCCAAGTTGCGGATGATTGTTCAGCAGACGAAAAATAAGCGGCTAAAAACCCCATCATCAAGCCGCCAATCACGTTCACACTTAACGTCCCTAACGACCAAGGCAGTAAAGCATTTTTTGCCAGTAAACTGATGCCATAACGCAAAACACCACCAATACTGGCACCAATTGCCACCGCAAAAACATTCCAATTCATAAGCAACAACCATTAATAATAATATTAAAAGAATATATTCTGTATCTATACTTGATTATTTTATCTTACCCCACACTTTGTTATGATGAACGGCAAGCACCATTGACTACTATTTGCCAAATGGCGTAATTTGCAATAAGCTATTGATATATTTTGAATAGATAAATAATATCTCAAAAAAAATAATATTAGGAAAGTACTATAAAGTTGGAATAAACAACTACACTTTTCAAAAAGGAACAAAAATAATGACTACACGCCGTACATTTTTATTGAAAGTTATTCCAGCAGCTGGTGCGGTAGCGCTACTGGGCAGCAAAGCCATGGCAGCCCCAATGCTAAAAGAGAATGACCCAATGGCTCTAGCACTTGGCTATAAAGATGATACCAATAAAGTTGATTCAGCCAAATGGAAAAAATTCAAAACTGGTCAAACTTGTGATAACTGTAACTTATACAAAGCAACTGGTGCTGACAAAGGCACTTGCTCATTATTTGCAGGCAAAGAAGTTACCGCAAAAGGCTGGTGCAACTCTTGGATTAAAAAATAAACTTATTCATCAAGACACCAATTCTGGTGTCTTTTTTTGTGTTGATCCACAGTCGTTAATTCACGTCATTGTCATTTAATATCCAGCTCAACAATGTTATTTTTCTTACTTTGTTAATTTATTACTTCATTTAACTTTTACGATTCTCCGCATCCAACAACATTATTATTATTCATTATTTTACTTTACCACATGACTTAATCTTTGCTACATTAGTACTAGGAGTTTCAAATAAGTAATAACTTAACAAATAAAGAAGAAATAAATGGACAAGAACAATCAATATGGCTCAATTAACATTGCATTATTACAAGCCCGTGAAGCCGTGATGGGTTTTTTTAGACCTATCTTTAATACTTATGACATCACGGAACAACAATGGCGCATTTTCCGCTTACTGGCTGAAAATGGCACTTTAGATTTCCAAGACTTGGCTGATAAAGCCTGTATTTTACGCCCAAGCTTAACCGGCATTTTATCTCGCTTAGAAAAAACTGGCTACGTTGTTAAATTAAAACCAACAAATGATCAACGTCGAGTTTTCTTAAAACTAACCAATCAAGGCGAAAAAATACACAGCCAGCTCAAACCATTAATCGACGAACAATACAAACAAATCGATATCTTGATGACGCCGGAAAGAACCAAGTTACTAAAAGAATTGCTTGAAGAAATTCGCCAAATCTCACCACCAGAAGCCAAATAATCATTGCTCAAATATCAAAAAAAGCTGATGTTTTATCATCAGCTTTTTTATTGGCTTACTGCAAAAATGGCTTACTTCCAAATATCGCTATTCACTTTCTCTTGTAATTTAGGATATTCAGAAATCTTAAACACTGGCTCTTGATTGGCTTTTAACTGCTTTTGATAGTCTTTTAGCAACACAAAAGCAATAGGCGACAATAATAAAATCGCAACTAAGTTAATGACTGCCATGAATCCCATCGATAAATCGGCCATATCCCAAACCAATGGCGCAGCTTGTACTGAACCAAAATAAACCATGCACAATACTAATAAACGGAACACAACCAAAAGGGTTTTATTGTCTTTAATAAACTGCACATTACTTTCAGCATAAGCGTAGTTACCAATAATCGAAGAGAAAGCAAATAAGAATAAAACAATTGCTAAGAAATCAGCTCCCCAACCGCCTACTTGGCTTTCAATCGCAACTTGCGTTAAGGCTACACCACTTAAACCACTGCTATCAGCCACACCTGATAATAAAATAATTGCTGCAGTACAACTACACACCACAATCGTATCAACAAAAACACCTAGCATTTGAATCATGCCTTGGCTAACAGGATGTTTCACAGCAGCGGCAGCGGCAGCATTTGGCGCAGAACCCATACCAGCTTCATTTGAGAACAATCCACGTTTAATACCCAAAATCATGGCTTGTGAGAACATGGCACCGAAAATACCACCCGCCATAGATTTGAAATTAAAAGCTTCACGCACAATGCTAGCAAATACTTCTGGCACCAAACTGATATTAATCACGATAATATACAAAGCAACCAATAAATATAACAAAGCCATTACCGGCACTAATAACTCTGCAATTCGTGCTACGCGTTTAATGCCACCAAAAATAATAGGTGCTGTGATAATCACCAATACCGCACCTAAGATGTATTTATTCCAACCCCAAGCTTGTTCTGTAGCGGCAATAATTGAGTTTGCTTGTACAGAATTAAAGACAAAGCCAAATGCCAGAATCAATGCCAAGGCAAATAAAATACCTAACCATTTTTGTTTTAAACCCTGAGTGATGTAATAAGCTGGACCACCACGAAATTTACCATCACTTCCATCTTTCACTTTAAACAACTGAGCCAATGAAGATTCAACAAATGCTGAGCTCATGCCTAAAAGTGCTGTCATCCACATCCAAAAAACCGCACCAGGACCACCTGCTGCAATGGCAATGGCAACACCACCAATATTACCTACGCCAACACGGCTTGCTAAACCAGTAACAAAAGCCTGAAATGGTGTAATTGCCTGACTGTTATCATGATTATTTCTACCACCTAACATTTCACGCACGCTACGTGGTAATAAGCGCAATTGCACCAAGCCAGTGGCAATTGTAAAAAATAATCCTGCTACTAATAACAAAATAACTAAAAAATCCCACAGTGGACCATTTAGGGCATTCACCCAATCATGCAGCACCTCATTCATCGAACTTCCTTCCTCACTATGATATGTTCTTTATTTGTTCCACTATTCATCACACAGCAATTTCTGCCTTTGATTATAAAAGACATATATAAAATTGAAACTGTTTACTGAAATTTGAAAATTTAGATTACTTCTATATTCACTGCTTTTTACTAATAAAACACCTGAATAGATAGAGTTTTAATTCTAAAGTTGATGAAATATCAACCAATGCTCATTATTTTAATACAAAAAAAGCCACCCTAACAAAATTTATTAGAAAGTGGCTTATCTTATTGATAAATAATATTATTTATAAAAATACATGCAAACACTCAAAACCTCTTGACCATAAATCTCTGCTTTTCTTTCACCAAAACCAAAAACAGCCATCAACTCTTCTAATGTCTGAGGACGGCTAGCCACGATTTCAGCCAAGGTTCGATCAGGGAAAATAACATAAGCAGGAACATTGTCTTCTTTTGAGCGCTCCTTGCGCCATTCTCGCAATGCTTGCCATAACCGCTCTTCTCTTTCCGTTCGAAGCGGTAAAGATGTTTTCGGTTGAACCACATTTTTTTTGTCACGCTTTAATGGGCGCAGCCAAACAGGCTCACCACCTTTTAAAAAACTTCGCGCTTCGCTGGTTAATTGCAACGCCTGATTGTGGTATAAATTAATGGTTAAAAAATGCATACTAACGCACTGCCGAACCACAGAACGCCACTCTTTATCCGTTAAATTATCCCCTATCCCGAAGGTACTTAATTTATCGTGCTCAAAACGAACAACCCAATCACTCATTTTCCCTCTTAAAACATCAATCACATGAGCAGTGGAAAAGGTTTGTCCTACTCGATAAACACAAGACAATAGCTTCTGAACCAAAACAGTTGCATCAAAACGAACAGGTGGCAATTGGCAATTATCACAATGACCGCACGCTTGGCTCTCTTCATCAAATTGTTTTAACAATAAAACACGGCGACACGCAGCCGTTTCACAAAATGACAACATGGCATCTAGTTTTTGCCACTCTATTTGCTTATGCATTTCGTCCATTTGGCTATCGGCAATTCGTTGCTTCAATAAAACCCAATCATTTAAGCCATAACATAACCAACTAATTGCTGGCAATCCATCTCGACCCGCACGACCTGATTCTTGATAAAAATGCTCCACACTTTTTGGCATATCCAAATGCGCAACAAATCGCACATCAGGTTTATCAATTCCCATGCCAAAAGCCACTGTTGCAACGATAATTACCGCATCATCTTGTGTAAACCGCCGTTGGTTTTTCTCTCGAATTTGAAAATCCAAGCCCGCATGATAAGGAAGCGCATCAAACCCATTTTCTCTTAAAAAAGCAGCAACATCTTCCACGCGCTTACGAGAAAGACAATAAACAATGCCACATTGCCCTTGAGCCTGCTTTTTAAGGAAAGTTAACAACTGCCTTTTACCATTATTCTTTTCAATTACTTCATAAAAAATATTAGGTCGATTAAAACTCGCCAGAAATGTTTGCGCTTCTTCTAGCTGCAAATAATGACGAATATCATCTCTTGTGGCTTCATCAGCTGTGGCTGTTAAAGCAATACGGGGAACATTTGGAAAGAAATCAGCGATAAAGCCTAAACGTTGATATTCAGGGCGAAAATCATGTCCCCATTGACTGACGCAATGTGCTTCATCAATGGCAAACAGGCTGATATGAATATTATTTAAAAACCGAATAAAAGAATCACTAACCAGTCTTTCAGGTGCAACATAAAGTAACTTCAAGCTGCCTGAAGCAATATCTTGACCAATCTGCTCCATTTGCTCAAAGCTAGTTCCACTATGCACATAGGCAGCTAAAACCCCATTACTTTGCAAACTGGCTACTTGATCTGCCATCAATGCAATTAACGGCGATACCACAATAGCCACACCATCTCTCATCAATGCTGGTATTTGGTAACACAAAGACTTACCTGCACCCGTTGGCATGAGTGCTAAGGCATTTTGTCCTGATGCCAATGCTGTAATAATAGCTTCCTGATCACCTCGAAAATGAGGATAACCAAATACTGTTTGCAATAAATTCTGAGCCTGATAAGCAGTCGACATACATTCTTCTTTAGTTAAAAATTCCGTAAAAGCACTTTAAACAAATAACATATTCACCCAAAAGTAAAAACTTTTTGGTACACTTCTTGGGATTGCATTCAATTTAGGTAAAACAAATGCGCACTTTATTTAAAACAGCACCTTGGCTGTTAACCATTGCTATTTTAGCAGCTTGTACAACCACTGGCCCAACCGGTTCAGATGGAAAATGGCAAAAAGTCGGCGTTTCTGTTGATGGTAATGTCACCCATGAAATTAATCTCAATAGTATTCATCGCCAAGGCAGTATTGCAACCTATCAAGATAGAAAAACACTAAAAGACACCAAAAAACACTTAGCCAGTTTGCCTGAACATAAAACTTCACTGAATACTTGGGAAGTGAATTGCGCCAACAAAACCTATCGCTTAAAAGCAACAACGCTATATGATAATCGTGGCCAAATAATTTTTAGTGATACTTTTGACTTGAATAAAATTCGACCAGTGAAAGCACCACAAGGATCTTCTGTTGCGAAGCAAATTGAACAAGTGTGTCGCTAAACCTGACAAATAAAAAGGAATCGTAAACATGTCTATCAAAACAGCATGCCTTATCGGATTGATGACCATTTCTTGCTCAGCATGGGCGCAGGACACAACAACCAGTCCTGATGCATTGCTAACTGCTCAATTGGCTTACCAACAAGCGCTAAAAGAACAAAAACAAACCATCGGGCAAGTTGGTAGTTTGAAACAACAATTAGAACTAGCACAACAACGTTTAAATGGCGCTCAAGCTGATGTAACTCGCATTCAAAATCAACTCAATGATGCTCAAACTGCTGAAAACAACTCAAATCAAGCACTACAAGCAGCATCGCAACAATTGGATGCTGCCTGGTCGGCTGCTCGTCAAACTCAATAAATTTTATTTAATTCGACAAGCCGTTACCACTTTATTAACGGCTTGGTTGAGTTTTTTGCCATCAACCAATCCCAAAATAGGAACAGTTGTCTGACAACCTTGTGCTTGTACCACGGTATAAGGCACCGCTCCAATATTGTTTCCAATGCTCTTCATCCAAGCATTGCTATCCCCTTCAAATCTCCAAATAGGATAGCTAACTGGCGTGGTTTTCAAAAATTGCTGAATGGGCTCTCTTTTATCCAAAGCAATACCAACCATCCCTAAATAAGGGCGTTTTTTCTTTTCTGCTTGATACCATTTTGACAAGACTGGCATTTCTGTACGACAAGGTACGCACCATGTTGCCCAAACGTTAATAATTGTTACTTTTGCATTTTTCAGCGGTAATTGACTTTTTTTATTGCTTGGAACATCATAAAACTGATTCCCATATGCTACAGGCAATAAACTAAGCAAACTAATGATATAAATTGTTTTTTTTAACGCTATCGAGATTTTTTGTAGCATAATTATTCATCTTCATTAATGTTAAATTAGTATTGATTGCTAGCAAAGGCATGCAATCGCTTGATAATTAAAAAGGATTACCATGACAATAACTATTTATCATAATAACAACTGTTCTAAATCACGCTCTACGTTAGCAATATTAGAAGAAAAACAGTTATCCTTTACTGTTGTCGACTATCTAAATAATCCACCAAGTCCAAAAACCTTGTGCCACTTGGCAAAAATCATGGGTAAATCGGCGCTGGATATCATGCGGACAAAAGAAGCGTTATTCCAAGAGCTTGGTTTGGATAATGGTTCACACAGTGATGCAGAATTATTCCAAATCATGTCAGATAACCCGAAACTTATCGAACGCCCGATTGTCATAGTGGACGATAGTAAGGCGATTATAGCCCGCCCACCAGAATTGGTTTATGAAATCCTATAATTTCTAGGCGATATAGCCCAACATTACATGCATTTACATATCTTTATGTTTAAATGGGTGTTAACCTTTTATTTGAAACCTTTATGACAAATCCTAGCTTAACACCCATAAAACGGACTTCAATCTGGCGCCATTTACGTCATGGTTTTTACCTAAGTGTGGTGCTATTAGTGATTTTGTCTGGTTATTATATTGGTATCGTTTATTACTATGCCCAGTCTCGTCCCATTCATCAAGCAGATGCTGCTATTGTATTAGGCGCAGCCGCATGGGGGAAAAATCCTTCTCCTGTCTATAAAGAGCGTCTAAATCATGCGATTAGCTTGTATCAAAATGACTTGGTCAAAACATTAATCTTTACGGGTGGAACGCCTAAAGAAGGTTACCCAACAGAAGCCCAAGTTGGTGAGCGTTACGCTCTCAAAAAAGGCGTTGCTCGAAAAGATATTCTGTCAGAAAACACATCTCGTGATACTTATCAAAATTTAATTAATGCCAAAAAAGTAGCCCAACAAGAAAATATTGAGAGCATTATTTTAGTGAGTGATCCTTATCACATGGCACGAGCTAAATTTATGGCAGAAGATTTAGACATGCAAGTACAAGTTTCTCCGACAACGACAACTCGTTTTAGTCAATTTAAACAACAAATTAAATTCCTTTTACAAGAAAGCTATCTGCTTTTCATGTATCAATGGGGAAAATTCTTCGCATAAAACAGACAACTTCAGTACAAACTCAGCAAAGTTTAGTAAAAAGAGCTAAAATATGCCCAATCAAATTTGATATGAGTGGATAAAAATATGGCATATTTGTGGTTAAAACTTTTGCATATCTTTTTTATTATTGCTTGGTTTGCTGGTTTATTCTACTTACCACGTATATATGTCAATTTAGCACAAGCTCCTGTGGCAACAACAGAATACAATCGCCTTTTGGGAATGGCTAAACGCCTATTTAAGTTTATGACACCTTTAGGGGTTCTAGCACTTATTTTTGGCATTATTATCCCCATTATTATGGATTGGTGGAGCATGGGCTGGGTACATTCAAAAGTTACCATTGGTGTAATCTTATTAGCGTACCAAGGGTATTGCTGGAAACTACTGCAAGATTTCCAACAAAATCGAAACATGCATAGCCATAAATGGTATCGTTATTTTAATGAAATACCAGTGGTTATCATGGCTTTTGCTCTATATCTAGTCATTTTCAAACCATTTTAGTTTCCATTCAGGCAGCCTGTTAGCTAAACAGCTGCCTTTTAATTGATTTTAAAACCAGAAAGTGAAGCCATGTCTATTGAAATTGAACGCCGATTTTTATTAAAAAATGACAACTGGCGTGGTCTTGTTGAGCCTATTTCAATGCAGCAAGGCTACTTAAACGTAGAAAAAGAACGTACTATTCGCGTACGAATTGCTGGTAATCAAGCTTGGTTAACCTTAAAAAGTGCCATCTCTGATATTTCTCGTCATGAACTAGAATATTCCATTCCAGTAGAAGATGCTCAACTTATTTTTAATAATATGTGCCAATTCTCTCTCGAAAAAAACCGTTATGTTATCGATTTTGAAGGCTTCACATATGAAGTAGATGAATATTTTGGTGCCAACGCACCATTAATTGTTGCAGAAATAGAATTACCAGATGAATCAACACCATTTACCAAACCAGAATGGTTAGGTAAAGAGATCACTTCCGATGCCCGTTTTACCAATGCTTATCTAAGCAAGTATCCATACTCCAGCTGGAATGATGAATCTGATGGTCAATAAGCCTCATAGCCATAAAGGATAAATAATGAACCGCAATGAACAATTATTTAACGAAGCCAAAAAATACATTCCTGGCGGCGTTAACTCACCAGTACGAGCCTTTGGTAGTGTTGGTGGCGTCCCTCGCTTTATCAAAAAAGCACAAGGTGCATATGTTTGGGATGAAAACAATCAACAATACATCGACTATGTTTGTTCTTGGGGACCAGCCATTGTTGGTCACGCTCACCCTGAAGTCATCGATGCGGTACGTGAAATTGCATTAGATGGTCTATCTTTTGGCGCTCCAACAGCCGCCGAAGTTGATATTGCCCGTGAAATTTGCACAATATTGCCAAGCGTTGAACAAGTTCGCTTAGTTAGTTCAGGCACAGAAGCAACCATGAGTGCCATTCGCCTAGCTCGTGGTTTCACTGGTCGCGATACCATCGTCAAATTTGAAGGCTGCTACCACGGTCACTCAGATAGCCTATTGGTTAAAGCTGGTTCAGGTTTACTAACATTTGGTAACCCTAGCTCGGCTGGCGTCCCTGCTGACTTTACCAAACATACTTTGGTCTTGCGTTATAACGATGTTGAGCAATTAAAAGAAACGTTTGCCAACCTTGGCGATAGCATTGCTGGCGTTATTTTAGAACCATTTGCCGGCAACATGAACTTAGTCAAACCAACAGCTGAATTCATTCAAACCTTACGCCAATTGACCGAAAAACACGGCACCGTTTTAATTTACGATGAAGTCATGACTGGCTTTCGTGTTGCTCTAAAAGGCGCACAATCGCTACATGGCATTACACCAGATTTAACAACAATGGGTAAAGTCATCGGTGGCGGCATGCCATTGGCTGCATTTGGTGGCAGAAAAGACATTATGGCGTCTATTTCGCCATTAGGTGGCGTATACCAAGCTGGTACTCTTTCTGGCAATCCAGTTGCAGTAGCTGCGGGCTTAAAAACATTAGAAATCATTCAACGCGATGGCTTCTATGAAAATTTAACAGCACGCACACAACAGCTCATCAACGGTTTCAAAGCAGCAGCTCATGATGCAGGAATTGAATTTTCTGCCGATTCAGTTGGTGGTATGTTCGGTTTATATTTCAGTAGCCAGCTACCGCAAAGCTATCAAGATATGGCCAATACCAATACTGAAGCATTTAAACAATTCTTCCACGGTATGTTAGAACACGGCGTGGCATTTGGTCCATCAGCATTTGAAGCTTGCTTCATGTCTGCAGCCCACACGCCAGAATTAATTGATGAAACCATTGCCATTGCAAAAACAGTCTTCCAAAGCATGGTTAAATAATCAGCATAAAAAAACCTCGCACTTAGCGAGGTTTTTTATTTTGGCACTTACAATAAAATTTGTACAAACGATGTTATTAAACCCATCAAAAGCATCATGAATGGGAACATAATTTTACTCAAAATCCCGGTTACCAATAAGCCCAAAATAATCCATGTTCCATAAGGCTCAATTTTCTGGAATTGCATGGAAGCACGAGCTGATAAAAAAGTATCAACAAAACGCCCTCCATCCAATGGCAAAATCGGCAACATATTCAACACAAAAAGCATGATATTAATTTGAATACCAAATGTGGACATCAAAGACAACGGCTCGCTAAATGTATTATTCATTTTATAAGACAGCACCAAAAGCAATGCCCAACCAACAGCCATAATCAAATTCGACAATGGACCCGCGATTGATACCATTCTCATGCCCATACGCACATCTCTAAAGTTACGAGATATCACCGGAACAGGTTTTGCCCAACCAAAGATAAAGCCACCAGGCATCAACGACATCAAGACTGGCACAAGAATCGTCCCAACAGGGTCAATATGACTAATGGGATTCAGCGTTAAACGACCTAATTGTTCTGCCGTTCTATCACCATAGTGCCGTGCCATATAGGCATGTGCTGCCTCATGCACTGTAATGGCAAACAACAATGGCAAAATCATGATAATAATATTAGCAAGATTAAAATTTTCAAACATATGCAATGTAATCCTTACAATCCAAGTACACTAATATCACCCTTACCCTGGCGAATTAATTCAATCGTTTCGGTCATATCAATTACAGTAGTTGGCTCATTTCCACACCAGCCACCATCAATAATCACATCAACTTGATTATCCAAAACATCACGAATTTCATATGCATCACTTGGCGCATAATCTTCATGTGGCAACATTAACGTACAAGACAACATCGGCTCACCTAACTCAGCCAATAATGCCTGAGCAATTTTATTATCAGGCACACGCACGCCAATGGTTTTTCGTTTTGGATGTAAAGTGCGACTTGGCACTTCTTTAGTCGCCTGTAAAATAAAGGTATAACTGCCCGGCGTTGCTGCTTTTAATAACCGAAACTGGCTATTATCAACTTTGGCATAAGTACCAATTTCACTTAAATCATGGCAAACCAACGTTAAATGATGTTTTAAATCCATTTGGCGGATTTGTAAAATACGCTCCATCGCCGTTTTGTTACCTAGCTCACAGCCCAATGCATAACAAGAGTCAGTCGGGTAAATAACAACCCCACCTTTACGAATCACTTCTACAGCCTGACGAATTAATCGCTCTTGCGGATTCTCAGGATGAATACTTAAAAACAATGCCATGACGTTTACTCTTTCTCTATATCCAATGACCATCGTTGCCAAATTGGCTTACAAATGGGTGGCAATGCTGGTGGTTTTCCCAAAGTGCAACCTTCGCCAATATTATGGAAATCACTGCCAAGGCTTGCATACATATCAAATCGCTCTGCGAGCAGAGCAAAATTTAAAATCTCATTCACGCTATGGCTGCCTGAACCCACTTCGATACCAACACCGCCTAAATCCTTAAACTCCTGAATCAACTCACGCATTTTTGTTGCGCTCATTTCATAACGTGCAGGATGAGCAATAATCGCATCTCCTCCCGCAGCAGTAATCCACGTTACCACATCAGCCAATGATGCCCATTCATGCTTAACATAAGCACTTTTGCCATCACCTAAATATTTTTTAAAAGCCTGCTGCATATTGCGAACAAGCCCTTGCTCTAATAAAAAACGGGCAATATGTGCTCGGCCAACCATTTCAGGGTTTCCTGCCTTGGCTAAAGCACCTTCATACACACCTTCAATGCCTTGCTTAGCAAGTTTCTCACTAATTCTCGCTAAACGCTCCTGTCGACCTGAGCGCACCTGCTTAAGATTGTTATCTAAATCCAGATTATTTGCATCGAAATTCAATCCAACAATATGAACAACCTTACCTTGCCAAGTCACTGATGCTTCAACACCATTAATAAACGTCATGCCCAGCTGATTGGCTTTTGCCCTTGCTTCAGCCAAACCACCAAGGTGATCATGATCCGTTAATGACAATACTCGGCAACCATTGTCATACGCAAGTTGAACAACATCCGTAGGATTCAATCCACCATCGCTAATATTAGAATGACAATGTAAATCAATACTCATGATTCTGCTTTCTGCTGTTCTTTTAATTGACGTTGCTGCTCATCATACAATCGCTTATCACGATAATACATTTCCCAAATGCATGCTTCACCACAATCACTACCGCAGCATTCCCAGTCTGCAGGCTGCTCTGGCTCAGGCAATAATGGCTCACTCACTACCAGCACCAGCCTTAACAGTAATTTTTATTTGCTCTTCTGCAATCACAATCACTTCATCAGCAACAATTTTAGCTGTTTTACGGGTTTCAACTGCACCATTGCGCGTCACAAACCCTTCTTGTATTAAAATTTTCGCATGCCCGCCAGTTTGCGCAGCACCCGTTACTTTTAATAAATCACATAATGCAATATATGCATGATTTTCTAAATAAAATACCTCTTCGTTCATAATAACCTTCTATTTAATTTTTTTAAGTTCCAATATGTAGACTATTGTCCTAAAAAGGATAAATCCATTATATAAGCTTTTGGATTGTCTAAATCTACTTTTACACGTACAGTTTCAGTCAGTTTTGCTGATGGGTCTTGTTTTAACGGCTGACTAATAAACGTGTATACTTGCCCTGTGCGAGGGTGGCTCCACTGGCTAATAATTTCATACTGATGAATATCACCACTGTCATGTTTTCTCGTCCAATGGCGAACATCGACAACAGTGCTATCAACAACTTGCCCCATTTTTAATGCATGTTGCTCAGCTTGATATTTTGGCAATAGCACCCATACAAATAAAATAGCAATAACAGCACTGCTTAACCACGAAATAATATGTGGCTGCATAATACTCACAATTAAACTCAAAATAAAAAAGAAGCCAGCTAACCACAAGACAACAACAGACATGGTATTCCCTTCTAAGAGATATTTTGTGTTTCCGTTTTAGGATATTTGACGAATGAGCTTACTCACCGATTTACAATGGCGCTATGCCACCAAGCAATTTACTAGCCAAGCTGTTCCTCAAGAAAAATTAAACTATATTCTTGAAGCTGCACGACTTGCACCTTCTTCAAATGGTTTACAGCCTTATCATCTTTTTGTTGTACCACAAGGAGAGCTACTTGAGAAACTAGCCAAACTCACTTATGGCAATAAGCAATTATACACTTGCTCGCACGTTATCATCTTCACTGCTTGGGATAATTATAGTGAAGATAGAATCAACGAATATTTTTCTCGTCAAAATTCAGAGCGTCAATTAGATGACAGCATGACAGATTCAACACGCTTACGCATTATTACCCAAACACAAGCACTAACCGAACTAGAAAACTTCCACCATGCGGCAAAACAAAGTTTTTTAGCTGCTATGTGCGCCATGGTTGCCGCAGCAGAACAAGAAATTGACTGCACACCAATGGAAGGTTTTGAAAACGACAAAGTAGATAATCTGCTTAATTTATCAAAACAAGGCTTACGAAGCACCTTATTATTACCAATTGGCTATCGAGATGAAGAAACAGATTGGTTATTAAGCATGAAAAAAGTACGCCGCCAAATGGATGACTTCATTACCATTTTAAAATAAAAACCCATATAAAATAAAGCCCATATTTTTAATATATGGGCTTTATTTTGTTCATTAACGAGCAACAACCAAATCTCGACTATACGTCTTTTCACAAAAATGGCATTTCAGCTTCGTTATACCAAAACGATGTTTCACGTGAAAATAACTATTCACCGGCTCAGAATGCGAAGCACAATTGCTATTTGGGCAACGAAAAACCTTTTTGATTTCACTTGGCAAGCTTAATTGGTGCTTTTCAACAATCTGGTAATTCTTAATCACATTCACAGTGGCTTGAGGTGCAAACAAAGCCAATTTATTAGCATCTTCTTGTGTAAAAAAGACATTGGTTACTTTAATGATATCTTTTTGTTCCATCGCGCTACTGCGTAAATTAAAACCAACAGTCACACGCTCACCCAAATCATTTAAACCAAATTGACGCAAAATTTCCAAACCTTGGCCAGCAGGAATATGGTCAATCACCGTACCATTGGTTAACGCTTCAACACTTAATTCCATGTCATTATTCCTTACACTTCTTGATTCAGCACTAATGCTAACAATGCTTGGCGTGCAAACACACCATTTTTAGCTTGCTCAAAATAAAATGCTTGCGGTGTTTCATCAACATCATTTGCGATTTCATCCACCCTTGGTAAAGGATGCATAATCCGCAAATTATCTTTGGCCTTTTGCAACATAGCGGCATTCAAATTAAACTGGCCTTGAATTTTCAAAAACTCTTGCTCATCAAAGCGTTCTCTTTGCACACGAGTCATGTATAGAATATCAACTAACTCAACCGCCTCTTCCAAAGAAGACAAAGTTTGATATTGAACCCCTGCCTCATCTAACTCTTCACAAATATATTCTGGCATCGCCAATTGTGAAGGAGAAACGAAATAAAACTCACAATCCCAATGACTCAATGCTTGTGCAAGAGAATGCACCGTTCTGCCATATTTCAAATCACCCACTAAGGCAATTTTCAACCCACTGAGTGTTCCTTGTGTTTCATAAATTGAAACCAAATCCAATAACGTTTGCGATGGATGTTGATTGGTACCATCTCCAGCATTAATTACCGGCACTTGGCTAAATTCACTCATCACACGAGCTGCACCATCTTTATGATGACGTACAACAATTGCATCAGCATACCCACTAATGATTCGTGATGTATCTGCTAAAGTTTCGCCTTTCTTAGCACTGGTATTGGCACCATCAGCAAAACCAATCACACGCCCACCTAAGCGCTGGACAGCCGTTTCAAACGACAATCGAGTACGAGTAGATGGCTCAAAAAAACAAGTTGCAATCAACTTGTTTTCTAATAAATCATGACGAGGATTTTGTTTTAAAGACAATGCGGTTTTAACAACCAACTCTAATTCTGTTTTATCTAAATCAGAAATAGAAATAATATTTTTTTGATATAAAGAGTTTGCCATAAAGATTCCATGAATCTGCCTTAAGCAGTTTGGTCACAAAAAAAGCCGCCTATGGTTATCCATGAGCAGCCATTTTTATTAAGGCATTAAGGTGATATTGTATCATTAGCTTGTAATTTTAGCGCTTACTTTATGCGTTTTTATTCAAGAAATATCTTTTTATTCTAATGAAATAAAGGAACAGTATGTATATTATCGAGTTAACCTACCATGCAGAACCATCTGAAATTGAGCCATTAAGAGAAGCTCATATGCAATGGGTTAAAAAATATTTTAATAATGGGTATTTTCTAGCATCAGGCCGCAAAGATACTTTAGATGGTGGCATTATTTTTGTAAAAAATATTGAACGTCATGCTCTAGATGACATTATTGCCGAAGATCCTTTTACAAAAGTGGCAGATTATCAAATTACTGGGGTCAATATCACCAGCACACAAGACAATTTACAAGCTTTAAAGGCGTAAAAAAAGCAGGGTTTCCCCTGCTTTATAAAAGTCTTAATGCTTATGAACGAGGACCAAATGCCTCTGCAAAAATAGCAACAACTTCTTCGTGTGTAGGTTGTACTGGGTTAGTCAAACCACAAACGTCTTTCATAGCATTGTCAGCTAGAACAGCAAAATCAGCTTCTTTCACGCCCAATTCAGCCAAAGATTTAGGGATATTAACGGTATCAGCCAATTTTTTGATTGCTGTAATAACATCCAAACCTTTGAAATCTGCATTGTTAGCAGCCATGATTTCACCAACTTCATCCAAACGAACTTTAGCAGATTCGTAGTTGAATTTTTGAACATGAGGTAGTAACAAAGCATTACATACGCCATGTGGCAAGTTGTAGAAACCGCCCAATTGGTGAGCCATTGCATGAACATAACCCAATGAAGCATTATTGAATGCCATACCAGCCATAAATTGAGCATAAGCCATTTGCAAACGAGCTTCTTTGTTTTTAGGCTCAACCACTGCGATTGGCAAGTATTTAGCAATCAGTTCAATTGCTTTAACAGCGACTGCATCAGTAATTGGAGTTGCTGCAGTTGAAACATAAGCTTCAATAGCGTGCGTCAATGCATCCATACCAGTTGCAGCAGTTAAAGAAGCAGGCATACCTTCCATTAACTCAGAATCATTTACTGATAAAAATGGTGTTACATGATCATCAACAATAGCCATTTTCACATGACGATCTTCATCAGTAATAATCGTAAAACGAGTCATTTCTGAAGCTGTACCAGCAGTTGTATTAACAGCAATCAATGGCAATTGAGGTTTTTCAGATTTATTTAAACCTTCATAATCCTCGATTTTACCGCCATTTGTTGCCAACAAAGCAATACCTTTAGCACAGTCATGAGGAGAACCACCGCCCAATGACACAACAAAATCAGCATTAACTTCTTTTAATTTAGCCAAACCATTTTCAACGTTTTTTACTGTTGGGTTAGGTTGTGCACCATCAAAAATAGTTACAGGAATACCACGTTTTTCTAATTTTTCAGCAACAGCTTTAGCAACGCCTAATTGTGCCAAAGAAATATCTGTTACGATCAAACCATGTTTAAAGCCAAAAGTTTTGATCTTATCGCACGCTTGATCCAAAGCACCTGCGCCCAACATATTTTGAGCAGGCATAAAAAATTCTGAAATCACAAGCATCTCCTTATCCAGTTCATGAGAAAACGGCATCATATTGCCGTACTTAAGTATACTATCGAAGTGTATGCTTGATTTGTACGCTTATCTTTGCGAATGCTCAAGAAAATTTTTATACATTAGGTAAATATAATATAATCGATAGCTAAAATTTATTATGAGCAACAAAATACTCTAATTTTGTCTTTTAATAACAAAATCGGCTAAAAAGCATAATACTTGCGCATTTTCACTCAGATGGCATATTGACTGCTTGGCCAAATCAACAAGTTCTTTTGCATAATTCTTCGCTGGTTCTAAGCCCATAAATGAAACATATGTTGGCTTGTCATTTTCAGCATCCTTACCTGCGGTTTTGCCCAAAGTTTTGGTATCTTGCTCACAATCCAAAACATCATCAATGACTTGGAATGCCAATCCTAAATATTTTGCATATTCATCTAAAGCAGCCAATGTTTCATCAGTGATATTTTCACAACTTAAAGCACCTAATTTCACCGCAACTCGAATCAATGCACCTGTTTTTAATCCATGCATTTCTTGTAATGATTTCTGGTCTAAAAAGTGGCCTACATTGTCCAAATCAATCGCTTGCCCGCCGGCCATGCCTAGGCTGCCTGAAGCTTTCGCAAGAGATTGTACACTTTGTAACTGTTGCTTCGCTGGTAAACCATAATCTTGGCTAAGCACATCAAAAGCCAATGTTTGCAATGCATCACCAACCAACAATGCGGTTGCTTGATCATAAGCCACATGGCACGTTGGCTTTCCACGGCGCAAGCTATCATCGTCCATTTCAGGCATATCATCATGCACCAATGAATAAACGTGGATTAGCTCAACGGCACAAGCTGCTGCATTCAAAGCTGCCTCATTTGCTTGCCCAATGGCTGCTGCCGCATATGCTAGCAAAGGACGGAAACGTTTGCCGCCATCTAGGGCGCTATAGCGCATTGCTTCATGTAGTTTTTCAGGTTTTTGTTGCCCATTTGGCAATACTTTTTGCAAGGCAATTTCTACTCTTTCTTGTTGAGTATGCATCCATGCTTGCAAATCATGATTAACTGTCTTCAAGACTTAGCTCCTTTAGTTCCCCTGCTTCCAATACTTGCAATTTTTGTTCTACTTCTGCCAATTTTTCTTGGCAAAAACGTTCTAATTCCTTGCCTTCACTATAAGCAGCCAAAGCTTCTTCTAGTGGCGTATCACTATTTTGCATGGTTTGAGTAATGGCTTCTAATCGAAGCATTGCTTCTTCAAATGTTCTCGGTAACGTTGCTTTTTTCATGGTATCTTTCTAACTATCAACAGCGCTTTAACTCAATATTGTAGCTTAGTTAAATGAATTTTTCAGACCACTGACTGAAACGTGAAGTTTGTCTATAATGCTGTCTCATTGACCAACATATGGATTCATTATGCAAAAACGCATTTTACCGCAGGTGCCATGGGCTGCCACATCTTTCTGGTCAGTCAAATCTTATCCTTTATTGGTAAGCTGCATTGCGTTATTTATGTTTGGTGTTGGTGATGGCTTAATTTTGCAATCGTTCCTCGGCAATAGTCCATGGACTATTTTTGCACAAGGTATTGCGCTACATACACCTTTTTCTGTTGGTGGAGCTAGCCTAGCAACCAGCATTGTTATTTTATGCATTACTATTCCATTACGCATTCCCATTGGTTTAAATACTTTTTTGAATGCATTATTAATCGCTTTAGCGCTGGATATCATCAACAGAACCGTCCCAACGCCAGATGCATTATGGCTCAAATGGTTGATGTGCATTAGCGGCATTATCATCGGTGGCATTGCCAGCGCTTTTTATTTAACGGCAAATATGGGAACAGGCCCCCGAGATGGATTAATGGTCGCCATTAGTCAACGTTTTGACTTACCCATTGCATGGTCTCGAACACTATTGGAAATTTTTGCTTGTGGTACAGGCTGGTTAATGGGAGGAAACTTCGGCTTAGGAACGTTATTATTTGCGATCAGCATTGGGCACATTCTGTCATTCACAATGCGCAAAATGCAGTCTCATTACCCACAGCAATAACCATCAACACATTTATTTTATTAATACCAATGGCTAATAATATTCACTTTATTAAAGTAATATATTTATCTATTCTTAATATCAATATCAAAAAAATGATTGTTTAAATTAATTAAATTACATGTAAATAAGGGATTATGATGAAAAAACCATTACTCGCTGCTGTGTTTGCCATGCCTTTCTTTGCTTTAGCATCTGAATACCAATTAGATCCATTGCATACCAATGCTATCTTTGAGATTGACCATTTTGCAACTTCGACCAATATTGGTATTTTCAATAATTTAGAAGGCAAATTATTGTTTGATGCTCAAAAACAAACAGGACAAATTGACCTTTCGATTCCACTAGAAAAACTCGATACTGGTCGTGCTCAGTTTGATAATCATCTAAAAAGTGGCAACCTTTTTCATGCCAGCAAATATCCCAATATTCGCTTTAAATCTAGCCGATGGAATTTCTCCAACAACAAAGTTACCAGTATTGATGGTCAGTTAACCATCAAAGGCATTACCAAACCGATTACATTAGTTGCTAGCAAATTCAATTGCTATGACAGCCCTATGTTCAAGAAACAAGTTTGTGGTGGTGATTTTACTGCAACCATTGACCGCACCCAGTGGGGCGTAGATTACTTGGTTAACATGGGCATGACTAAAAATGTGAAGATTACCATTCATGCAGAAGCGGTTAAGCAATAAATAGTTTCGATAGCAAACAAAAAAAGCCATTGTGATATTTTACACAATGGCTTTTTACATGATTATTTTAGTAACTTAATCACCTAAAAAATCACCACTTTGTCTTGACCATAAACTGGCATATAAACCTTGTTTATTCAATAAATCTTGGTGCGTACCAATCTCAACAATTTTGCCTTCATCAAGCACAACCAATTTATCCATAGCCGCAATGGTTGATAAGCGATGTGCAATGGCGATAACTGTTTTATTTTCCATTAATCGATACAGACTTTCTTGAATCGCTTGCTCAACCTCAGAATCTAATGCGCTGGTTGCTTCATCTAAAATAAGAATAGGCGCATCTTTTAACATCACTCGAGCAATGGCTATGCGTTGTCGTTGCCCTCCCGATAATTTAATTCCTCGCTCACCCACATGCGCATCCAAACCTTGTCGCCCTTGTGAATCAATTAAATTATCAATAAAGCTACTTACTTGAGCATTATCCATTGCCGCTTGAATCTGCTCTTCAGTGGCATCTGGGCGACCATATGTTAGATTATCTCGAACCGAACGATGCAATAACGAAGTATCTTGTGTCACCATACCTATTTGCTGGCGCAATGATTCTTGTAAAACATGAGCGATATTTTGCCCATCAATGTTAACGGCTCCGCTTTCTATATCATAAAAACGCAGCAGAATATTCACCAACGTCGATTTACCTGCACCAGAGCGACCTACTAATCCTATTTTTTCTCCAGGATTAATGGTGAGGTTAAAATTATTTAATAATGGCTTATTCTCAACATACTGGAAATAAACAGATTGAAAATCAATTTGCCCAGCTTTCACTGTCAGCTGTTTAGCATGTGGCTTATCTAACAAAATATTAGGCTGGCTTAATGTGTTCATGCCATCTTTCACAGTACCCAAATTTTCAAACAACTGTGCCGATTCCCACATAATCCAATGTGACATACCAATTAAACGCAAGGACATGGCTATTGCTGCGGCCACCGCTCCCACACCAATTTGCCCTTGTTGCCATAAGTAAAAACTCAATACCGCTGTACCTGCAACCAATGCCATATTAATGCTGTGATTGGTCATTTCCAGCTTAGATACCCAACGCATTTGGCGATGCACGGTACCCATGAATTCTTTCATGGCTGATTTCGCATACTGTAGTTCTCGATTGCCGTGAGCAAAGAGCTTAACCGTTGTTATATTCGAATATGCATCGGTTATTCTACCTGTCATTAAGGCTCTAGCATCTGCTTGCTCGCTGGCTGTTCGAGCCAAATGAGGCACAAACACCCACTGCATAATAGAAAACGCCACTATCCACAGCAAAAATGGTACCAATAACCAAAAATCAAAGCTCATTAAAATGATGCTGGTGGTAATAAAATAAATACTGATATAAACCACGATATCGGCAAACGTCATGATTGTATCTCGCACTGCCAATGCCGTTTGCATGACTTTCGCTGAAATTCTGCCTGCAAATTCATCTTGGTAAAACTGCATACTTTGTTCAAGCATTAAACGATGAAATTGCCAACGTAAGCGCATTGGCAAAACACCTTGCAGTGTTTGAAATCGAACACTTGCCAAGAGCAAAACCCACAATGGGCTTAACAGCAACATTGCACCCATTGCTAATAACGCCGTTTTTTTCTCTTGCCACAATACAGCAGGAGAATAGAGGCTCATCCAATCAACGACTTTACCCATCATCTGAAATAAAACCGCTTCAAAAACACCTACACCAGCTGTTAAAAACATGAGTAATAATAACCACCCACCAGAGCCTTTCATACAAGCCCGTACAAATAGTCCAAGCCGATATTTAGGCAGTTTTAATTGCGTATCGGGATATGGGGTTAACCTATTTTCAAACCATTTAAACCATTTATTCATGAATATTTCACGCCATTAATATTGAATGATATTTTCTCACATTCAACACCAATTGCCGACCTTTAGAATCTGATATCCATACAAAAAAGAGACTTATAGAAAGTCTCTTTTTTTACACTAGCAATCATTTATTTGGAATTACCTTGGCGTTTAGCATCCAATGACCAGCATCCTGCACCAGAAAATACAAAATATAAAAATGTAAAACTATAAATAACCGCTAATTCGCCGCTATTTAATAATGGCAATAGGAATGTTGAACCATCTGCATGCGCCATAAAATAAGCTACGGCCATAAAACCAGAAAGCACAAATGCCGTGATTCTGGTAAACAATCCTAAAATAATCAATGCGCCGCCAACGGTTTCTAACACACCAGCTAAGCCCATCAATGAAAATAATTGCAAGCCATCAAACATCTCAATATGAGGAGCTGAAAATAATTTTGCAGTGCCGTGCAAGATAAAATTATAACCAACAACCACACGAAAAATAGATAGAATTTTAGATTGCCATTCAATACAAACATCTGATTTTAAAGAATTCATTTTTACGTACCCGATTAATATTGTCATTGATAGCAGTATAATGATTTAATATTTAGCAATCTATTATCATTTTTGACAAGTATCTTTTCTTAAAAAGAAAACATTATGGACTTATTTAAAAGTATTCAAGTTTTTCAACAAGTTGTTAAATCTGGTAGTTTTACCAAAGCGGCCGATGAACTTAATATCTCCATCGCCATGGCCAGTAAGCATGTCACTTTTTTAGAAAATCACTTGCAAGTTCGGCTACTTACTCGCACCAGCCGCCGCTTGCATTTAACAGAAGTGGGAGAAAATTATCTATTAGAATCAACTCATGCTTTAGAGCTATTAGAACAAGCAGCAGCTAGCGCCAGTATTGGAACCATTCAGCCCAAAGGCACACTCAAAATAACCCTGCCAGCATGGCTTGCCAATGACAAGCTAGCAAATTGGTTGCACGAATATCGACAAATGTATCCCAATGTCACCTTAGCTTTGGATATCAATAATCACTTTGTGGATTTAATCGAAGAAGGTTATGACCTTGCTTTGCGCGCTACAGCAAATCCCGCTCCATCTCTTATTGTTCGACCATTAATCGAAATGCCTTTTTTAATGATTGCGACACCGACTTACTTACAGGGAGCCTCTGCTATTTTAGAGCCGAATGACTTAAACCATCATCACACTTTATTACCCAGTTATACCGATATGGAACACTTAACGTTGCAACGCAATGAAGAGAAATATGAACTGCATTTACAAGCAGCAGCAACTGCTAATGACACTCGTTTTTTACATTTATTAGTGCGGAATCATCATGGCATTGCTTTCTTACCAGAATCACTGGTTGAAGAAGATTTATACCATGGTCGCCTACAACAAGTATTACCAGACTGGACAATTGACAGCGTGACCATTTACGCAGCTTATATAAATCGAGAGTATTTAAGTGCAAAAGTGAGAACATTTATTGACTTCATTCAAGCCAAAATACAAATGGATATTGCTTCACATCACTCAAAAAGCCTAGTAGGATAAATGTATCTGACAACATAATAACAAAGGAGAAAATATGGCTGTTTTCATTACAGGGGCTTCAGTGGGTTTTGGCGCAGCAGCTTGCCGTGTTTTTGTGCAAGCTGGCTATAAAGTGATTGGTGCAGCTCGCCGCTTAGATAAACTAGAATCATTAAAAGCAGAATTAGGCGATGCTTTTTTACCATTGCAAATGGACATTACCGATAAAGCATCTGTGAACCAAGCATTGGCTTCCTTAACTGGCGACTTTGAGCAAATCACTGTCCTCATTAACAACGCTGGTTTAGCCTTAGGTTTAGAACCAGCAAACGAAGCCAATTATGATGACTGGGAAACAATGATTCACACCAACATCATTGGATTAACCTATTTAACACGTCAAATTCTACCGCAAATGGTTTCCCGCAAAGATGGCCATATCATGAACATCGGTTCCACTGCTGGCACCTATCCTTACCCTGGCGGCAATGTTTATGGTGCAACCAAAGCATTTGTAAAACAATTCAGCTTGAACTTACGCACAGATTTAGCAGGCACCAATATCCGAGTTAGCAATATTGAACCTGGCTTATGTGGCGGAACCGAATTCTCCAATATCCGCTTCAAAGGTGACGATAGCAAAGCCGCTAAAGTTTATGAAAACGCTCAATACATTCAACCTGAAGATATTGCCAATACTTTATTGTGGATTTATCAACAACCAAAATACGTCAATGTAAACCGAATTGAAATCATGCCGACAGCACAAAGCTCAGGCCCATTAGCCGTCTATCGTGACTAAAAAAATAAAAGCACGGGTTCACCGTGCTTTCTTAAAACTGCTCAACTAATTGATGATACTGTCTCTTCAGCCAAAAACTCTCTTGGCAAAAACTAATAAAACTCTTCTTTCCTAGCACTTGTCCGCAGTTGTCTTTTAACACATAAACAATCCAGCATTCCGAGCAAGCCATATCCGATACAACATCATCTATTTCCCGGTCACATTCCAATAATTTGCCATCAGCAAAACGATAACTATCTTGCTGATGAAAAACTGTCATACCATCTTCTTCATATTCACGCTGGCTGGTTTGATGCTCACTCACTTTATCAGCATCTAAAAACCGATTAGCCACTAAAATATATTCATTTAAAGTCATCATCCACCTTCACTTTACTCACGCACCACTTCCCATTTTCATCGCCATTTTTCATATAGCCATACTATCTAAATTGGACTATGATAAAAACAAACTAATTGATAATAGGATTCATTAACATGAGTATGTGGTTAATTTACGCATTACTATCCGCTTTAACAGCAGCACTTGTCGCTATCTTTGGCAAAATCGGCTTACAAAATCTTGACGCTAATACAGCAACAGCCATTCGTTCCGTTATTATGGCACTCTTTTTAGTCGGCGTGGTTATTGCTCAAGGCAAATTCAACCTGGTCAATGACATTCTTGCCAACAAAAAAGCCCTATTATTTATCGCCTTAAGTGGCATCGCTGGCGCATTATCATGGTTATTTTATTTCTTAGCCATTCAACATGGTAATGTTTCCCAAGTTGCACCCATTGATAAATTAAGTGTTGTTTTTGCTGTTGTTTTAGCCGTTATTCTATTTGGAGAATCCATTTCCTTGGTAGCAGCTGGCGGAGTCGCCCTCATTACCATTGGAGCACTGATGGTTGCTCTTGGTTAGCAAAACAAATACCCTAACAAAACAATCCATCTTTCCCATTAAAATACGCATTTATTCAAAAAATTACAAAAAAATTCATTTACTATATGAATTTATTATTTGCAATATGTTGATAATGTAGATTAGTATGATTACTTGACTTATCGCAAAGAAACCTTACTTTGTAATTTTATAAAAACGAATAAAATCAATGTGGAAGGATGGAGAAAAATGAGCCACTTACTAACAAAATATGAGTGCTTGACCCTAGCGACAAAATTAATTCAACCAGAACAAGATCACCTAACAATGCAAGAACGAGTAGATTATCTATTTCGCACGGCAGAAATGATCAAATCAAAAGAAAAAGAAACTTACAACCCAGCATCTATTTGGGAATTTCTTTCACAATATTCATAATATAATCAAAAAAAATAGTTTTCTTAGTATCAACATACAAGAAAACTATTTTAGTTTAAGCCCACTAATACCATTTGCTAAACAATCAATACAGCATCTTCATCTTGTAAAACAACATAATCCGCCATTTCACCATGATCATAAGCCGCCGATAAACCTTGCTTGCCAACTGGCAAAACCAAATTCTGTTGGCAAAACTGCATCAAACAAACCTCACCATCACGCTCTAACGTTAATGCCAATTCATGCTCAGATAAACAAACATCTTGAATAGTCGCATCAAGCAAAGCATAACTGAGCTCATCCCATGTCAAATCACCGCCAAAATTAGATAACCATGGTCGATGCTCATCATATAAATCTGGATGACACTCAACCACCCGCTGATTCAACAAAACATAACTACCTGCTCCCCAAACCGCAAAAACCAAATATTGCTGATTTGAAAGCAACAAACCAAAAAAACCTGGCCCGCCCATGCCATAACTGCCCAAATGGTTACTAAAGCCAGTAATTTTTTGATTTTCCAAGCAATCAACAGACATATTGTTCAACGCAATAGGGCGATTAAAAACCAGTGTTTCCTTCGTTTTATCCAATTCACCATATAGCAAAGCGGCATCTTCATCGCCATCAGCCAGCCCGACTGTTTGATAATCCAACCACCCTTTTTGCTGATATTGAGCCAGCTCACTAATGGGAATAATCTTGGCATATTGCTCAATCAAACCTACCTGCAAATCTAAATAAGGATGCACGTTACTCATGATTATTTTTTCATTAATTGCTGTAATGCCAAGCGAACACCATCACTCACATCGCTGCCAGCTGGCACGTGTTTAACCGCCGATTTTGCTTCACGCTCGTTATAACCTAAAGCCAATAACGTACTAACAATATCATCTGTAGTGCTAACATCCTCAGCAAATAAACCTGTTTTATCCTCAAAAGAACTGCTAACAATCAATTTGCCACGCAACTCGACAATTAATCTTTCAGCTGTCTTTTTTCCAATACCCGGCACGCTAGATAGCAGCTTAACATCATCATTCGCAATAGCATGCGCCAACTCTTCACTGCTTAATCCAGACAAAATACCCAATGCCGTTTTTGCACCAATTCCGCTTACCTTTACCAAATGGCGAAACGTTTGTCTCTCTTCTTTTGATGCAAAACCAAATAATAAATGTGCATCATCACGAATAACCAATTGGGTAAATAACCGAATTTTTTCACCCAAAGCTGGCAATAAATAAAATGTTTGCATAGAAACATCCACTTCATAACCCACACCAGCAACATCTAAAACAATCTGTGGCGGCTGCTTTTCAAGAATCGTACCGTTTAATTGACCAATCATTTTTTATTTTCCATTATTTGGTCACAAATCGACCATGTTTAACATAAAGACCTTGTTGCAACTGCGCTGCCAAACTGTGATTACGCAAAGCATGAGTTAATGCAACGGCCAAAGCATCCGCAGCATCTTCAGATGGCGTTCCTGATAAAGATAACATTTGCACAACCATATGCTGAACTTGCTCTTTCGCCGCCTTACCTTTACCAACTACCGCCTGTTTAACTTGCAAGGCAGTATATTCCGCAACTGGCAATTGGTTATGTACCAACGAAGCAATGGCAGCGCCCCTTGCCTGTCCTAGCATTAAAGTGGCAGCTGGATTTACATTCACAAAAACCTGCTCAATGGCAGATTGTGTTGGCTGATAAGTTGTTACAACTTCACTAATGTGTTTAAAAATAACATCAATCCGTTCTGATAATGGTGCTTTTGGAGGCGTTTTAATACAACCAGAAGCAACATAATGATGCTTTTGCCCGACAACATCAATCACACCAAAGCCAGTAAAGCGGCTACCAGGATCAATCCCTAAAATACGCACATATTGTTGTGATGCCGTCATACTGACCTTTCAGAAAAGACTCATTATAACTTATTTATTGTTACAAAGTTTCAAGCATTTTTTGCACACATTACTTATCTTTCGCGCCATAATCAGCTTCCCACTCTTCCCTATTTTTTAAAGCACAAACATGCAGCTGCTCTGCTCTCATGTTACGAATGGTTTCCAACGGACTCGCAGCCTGCTCTCGCCCTAATGCCCACAACAATTGATTTTCATCATCTGTTTGCGAAGTATTTAACTTTGACAATATTTGCGCATTAACAAAGCGCCCTTTTTCAAAGAAGTAATCTCGCAAGATGCCTTCACTTTCAAAACCCAACTTTTGTAGCAAGCCTAAAGAAGCATCATTAGCGGGATCAATAAAAGCCTCAATTCGATGCAAATTAAACGTTTTAAAACCATATTCCAAAACTGCCTCTAACGCTTCTGTCATCAAACCTTGCTGCCAATACGCAGGATGTAGCTCATATCCCAATTCAGCTCGGCTATTCTCCATCGAGAAATGATGCAAACCGCAGGTTCCAATTAGCTTATTGGTTTCTTGTAAAACAATGCCCCAGCGTAAACTGGTTTGTTGGGTAAATCGTGCGTGCCATATTTGAATTAAATGCTCCGCTTCTTGAAGACAAGTAAATGTTTCCAAATCATAATATTCAGTCACAATGTCCTGTGAAAAATAATCATAAATGGCTTCTGCATCTTGTAAAGTTAAAGCTCGCAAACGCAAGCGAGGCGAAATAAGTTCAGGTAAATCATTGGGAAACATAGCAATCCTTTCCAACTTTATTAAGCTAAGTGTAACATTACTATATAAAAAAATGGCCACTCAAAAGTGACCATTTTTAATAACTTATCCAATGATGAAACTACCCAAGTAAACCGCTTACTTGACCAATAAACAACAAAGCAAATGCCGTTAAGTAAGTTAATCCCACCCAGGCCAATATTTTTAGCCATAACGGAACTGTTTGCTGTCCGCCAGAAACCAAACGAAGGTTCAACCATGCAAAAATAGGCGTTGTCACAAACGATGCAATCATGGCAAATCTCAGCATTGGACCCACTGCATTTTTAAATTGGAAAATAACCAACAATCCCAATAGTGTCGTTAATACAATCCAAATATCCAACGAGCGCTTGTTGCTTTTTTCTACACCTTTAATAATGCGTAACGATTCCATATTCGTGCGAGAATAGCCATCAATCACAGTTAAAGTAGTACCAAACATGCAAGAAAAAGCAATAAAGGTTACTAAGTAACGTGACCATTCACCAATTGTGGTCGCATACATATTAATTAACTGATTAATATAAGCACCACCAACCATTTCAACCTGAGCGCCAGAACCATATTGCACTAAAGCACCTAAAGCTAAAAATACCAATGCCAATAAAGCAGTGCCAATGTATCCCACATTAAAATCAAATAAACCATCTGCTTTAGAAATGCTGCGCTGCTCACGTTTAGCAACCACCCACATAGATGTTAAGGCAGAAATTTCAATAGGAGCTGGCATCCAACCCATCAATGCCACGATGAAACTTAATGACATTAAGTTCCATGGCGAAGGACCTTCAAAACCGATAGGAGCAACAGCGCCACGCCCCATGGCAATAATCACGGCTGTGACAGTTGCTGCTGTTAAGCTAATCATAATGACTTTAGATAATCCATCTAATAGCGCATATTTTCCCGCTAACAACAAAAACATAGAGCCACCAAGCACCAAAACCACCAACCAAGACATGGGTATTCCAGGTAGCACATATGCCAAAATAGCAGCACATAAAATAGCAACACCAGCAGTATTAATCACCGCTGCAAAAATATTCAGCGCAAAGAATCCCCAAATATACGCTTTACCATTTTTGGCATAACCAGTTAATAAACTTTTTCCTGTATTTAAGGTGTATTCAGAACCAAAACGGAAAAAAGGATATTTAAAGATATTGGCTAAAATAATAATGACAGCAAGCTGCCAGCCATATAAAGCACCCGCTTGAGTTGATGCAATTAAATGCGAACCGCCAACCGCAGCAGAGGCCATTAAAATACCAGGACCAAGTGCTCCTAAGCGAGATCGCCAATTCGATACAGCAACAGTTTGATCACCTTCAACCGCTGCCGTCTGGGTTTTTGACGTTGTAGAAACAGACATATTAACCTCCAAAGACAGATAACATTTTTCGATTTATCCACTGTCTTTTCATTATTGATATTATTTTCATCAGCAAATTTTTATTGCTTAAGCGATAAATATACCTGTCTTAAAGGTTTACTGCTTCCAAAAAATTAGCATTTAATTTAAAAGTTAAATGCTAATTAAGAATTTTATATCTAAAAAAACAAAATATATAAAAATTTATTTCAAAACATGAATTACAAAAACAACTTAGCAGCTTTTTATGTAAAAGTTATTAATATCATTAAATGGGTTTTAATACCCTATTTACCCTATAAAAACCTAGATTTTCTATATATTCTAAGTAAAAATGCCATTAATCAATTTTTCTTGGGTGAAACTCAACGCTACTATCTTGTGCTTTTTTAACTGCTCGGTGCTGATTTTTTCCCATTAACAGCTTTAACTGCCACGTTTTCTCTCTTCTTAAAGCTTTTTTAGGCGATACAATCATTTCATTTAACAGCTTCTTGCCTGCGGCAATGCCATCAGGAGAGCGATGCACTAATTTTTCCGCCAGTTGTTGAGCCGCTAAAAGAGGCGTTTCGGTTAAATCTGTCACCATTCCATAATCAGATGCTTCTTTACCAGAAAATATTCTGGCGTTATAAGTTAACTCGCGCAAAATATCCATTCTCACAATACCTGCTGCCGTCTGTGTTAACCCCATATCAGGAACAATGCCCCATTTCGCTTCCATAATGGCCCATTGGCTTTTTGGGTGTACCATTCGAAAATCTGCTGCCAAAGCAAGTTGTACACCAGCTCCTAAACAATGACCTTCAATGGCAGCAATAACGGGTATTGGTAAATCGCGCCAAACCAAAGCGGCTGCCTGAAATAAACTGTATTTTGGTTTTAACAATTCCCATAAGACAAAGCGTTTGGGTGCTGTTTTCAAATCATTCAAATCCAATCCTGAACAAAATGTATCACTACCGCCAGTTAAAATAACAGCACGAATTTGGCGATTCTGGCGAATCTGTTTCGCACAAGCAACCAGCTCTCTCATCATGTCAAAGCTCATGGCATTTTTAGAATCGGGACGATTTAACATTACGGTTGCAATGTTGTTTTCAACTGTCATTTGCAATGTTTTCATATTTTCTCCTTTGTTTTTTTATTTATACTTCATCCAAGATAGGATTAACATCACCATTAAAGAGCGTGATGTTTAACCCAATCATTCGCCATTTGTAAGCGCTCAACCGTTCCAACATCAATCCAGACACCTGAATGCAATTGACCTTGTACTTGTTTATTCATCATTGCCTGACGCAATAAAGGTGCCAATTTGGCTTTCGTTTGAGGCTGAATATCAGCAAACAATGTGGGGTGATAAATCCCCATCCCTGAAAAAGTATAAGCTTGTTCTTGATATGCTTCAGCATGAATCCCTTGATTCTCATCCAGCCCAAAATCGCCTTTGGGATTGTGCTCAGGGTTATCTACTAACCATAAATAAGCCAATGAATTATTTTCTTTCATCTCATTTGCAATAACAAAGGCTGCCTGAAAATCAATATCGGTTAATACATCGCCATTAATCACTAAAAATGGTTCATCTCCCAACAATGGCAATGCAGTTGTAATGCCACCTGCTGTTTCTAATCCTGACTCACCTTCAGCTGAGTAATGAATTTGAACGCCATAAGCAGCACCATCTTTTAGCTCATCTTCTATCTGTTGACCTAACCAAGCATGATTAATCACGATTTCATTAAATCCAGCCGCTTTTAATCGACATAAATGCCAGCCAATCAAAGATTCTTCCCCCACTTTTAATAACGGCTTCGGGCATGTATCAGTCAATGGTCTCATTCGCTCACCACGACCTGCTGCCAAAATCATCGCTTTCATCTTCGTATTCCCAGTACATTCAATAAAATAATAGTACAAAGTATACGCTATCTTTATCCTTTTCAATCCCCACTTAACTTGAATAAAAATCGTCGCAAACAATAATGACATAACCATTTTAAATTTTCTGATGATTGATTAAAATAAAACAACAGATACTCACACTAACGAATATTAGTGCTGGAGCAATAATCCAATCACAAAACGCAATCAAGACTCTATCTAATAAAGTTAATAAGCATTAAATACTCACAAATAAGCAATTTAAATTATTAAATACTTTCAATACAATATTACAAACAGATTAAAGCAATAATATTTTAACAATCACCTTTAGAACTCTTGCCTTTAGCAAAAAAAACCGTTAGGCTGGTATGATTACGCAATAAAAAACTAGGAACACAGTCATGACATTAGATGAAATTAAAAATACAGATGACATTAAAATTAAAGAAGTCAAAGAACTATTACCGCCTTTGGCACATTTGTATGAATTGCCTTTGACTCATGAAGCTGCTGATATGATTCATCAAACACGTGAAAATATCAGCAAATTGGTGCATGGTCACGATGATAAGCTATTAGTCGTTATTGGCCCTTGCTCTATTCACGACCCTGAAGCAGCTATCGAATATGCCAAACGTTTGCTCCCATTGCGTAAAAAATATCAGGAGCAATTATTGATTGTTATGCGTGTTTATTTTGAAAAACCACGCACCACAATCGGCTGGAAAGGTCTGATTAATGACCCCCATCTCAATGGCACTTTCGATATTAATTACGGCTTACGCCAAGCACGCCGTTTATTATTAACGCTAAACACCATGGGCATGCCTGCTGCTACTGAATTCCTAGATATGATTACACCTCAGTATTATGCTGACTTGATTAGCTGGGGAGCCATTGGTGCCCGCACAACTGAAAGCCAAGTTCACCGTGAGCTTGCTTCTGGATTATCTTGCCCAGTTGGCTTTAAAAATGGTACCGATGGAAACCTGAAAATCGCCATTGATGCAATTGGAGCTGCTAGCCACCCTCATCATTTCTTATCGGTAACAAAAAGTGGTCACTCAGCTATCGTACATACCGCAGGCAATCCTGATTGTCATGTTATTTTACGAGGCGGTAAAGAGCCAAACTATGATTCTCAACATGTCCAAGCTTCTGCAGTAGAACTAAGCAATGCAAAAGTAACACCGAAGCTAATGGTTGACTTTAGCCATGCCAATAGCCGTAAAGATTACCGTCGCCAATTAGAAGTAACCGAAGATGTTTGCTCACAACTTAGTGCTGGTGAAAACAATATCATGGGCGTCATGATTGAAAGCCACCTAGTTGAAGGTCGCCAAGATCAAAAAGCGGGCGAAGAACTGGTTTATGGTCAAAGTATTACAGATGCTTGTATTGGTTGGGATGCAACAGAAACTGTGCTTGAACAACTGGCTGCTGCCGTTACCAAACGCAGAGCACTTTAAATCAATATATTGGTTTTACTATAGAAAAAAGCGACCAGATCAAGGTCGCTTTTTTTAATGAACCATTGCTTTTAAATGTGTTCAGAACGTTTAAAATGCCGAGGGCGGAAACCCATCACACCTAAACTCACGAAATACAATAATGCACCGATGGTAATCAATACGCCAAGTTGAATAACCTTTTGCATGCCACTCACGTTCCAGCTAATCGGGTAAAAACTTTGTACTTGTATATACCACAAGCTAACACCCATAATCACGATGGCAATGCCAAGCTTCAATAAGAAACCAAACCAACCAGCTGAAGGTGTATAAATTTTATGTCTTCTTAACAGAATAAATAAAATCAAAGCATTTAAACAAGCTCCCAAACCAATTGCCAATGCCAAGCCCACATGCTGCAATTTCCAAACAAAAGCCAAGTTCATCACTTGCGTCATAATCAAAGTGAAAATAGCCACTTTTACAGGTGTTTTAATATTTTGGCGCGCATAAAAACCTGGAGCCAAAACCTTGACCAAAATTAAACCAACCAAACCAAATGCATAAGCAATTAATGCATATTGCGTCATCTGGGCATCGTGCAATGTAAATTGATTGTACATAAACAACGTTGCTACCAAAGGAAATGATAATACAGCCAATCCAACTGCAGCAGGCAATGCTAACAACATGCATAAGCGCATGCCCCAATCCAATAGTGCAGAAAATTGTTCAGTATCTTTACCAGCTGCGTACCGCGATAAAGTAGGCAATAAAATTGTTCCCAATGCTACACCTAAAACACCCGTTGGTAATTCCATTAATCGGTCCGCATAATACATCCACGACACGCTGCCTGAAACCAAAAATGAAGCGAATATGGTATTAATCACCAATGAAATCTGTGCAACAGAAACACCTAAAATAGCTGGTGCCATTTGTTTTAAAACACGATTAACAGCCACATCTTTAAAGTTTATTTTGGGTTTTCTCAGAAATCCTAGTTTATACAAATACGGCAGTTGATAACCCAATTGTAAAATACCGCCAGCAAAAACCGCCCATGCCAATGCCAAAACAGGTGGATTAAAATAAGGCGCAAAAAACAATGCAAACACAATAAACGAAATGTTTAAAAATGTTGGCGTGAAAGCTGGTACGGTAAATTGATGATACGTATTGAGAATACTACCAACCAAGGACGATAGTGAAATCAGCAATATATATGGAAATGTAATGCGCAACATTTGTACAGATAAATCAAATTTATCCACATCGCTCACAAAACCAGGTGCAGTAATATACAACACCACAGGCGCAGAAATAATTCCGATAGCCGTGACAATCAACAACACAAAAGTCAGCATGCCTGCAATATGTTGAATAAAAGCAACCGTTGCCTCTTTTGATCGTGTTTCTTTGTATTCCGCTAAAATCGGCACAAAAGCCTGCGAAAATGCACCTTCTGCAAAAATACGTCGCAATAAATTGGGTAATTTAAATGCGACAAAAAAGGCATCTGTTGCCATGCCTGCACCAAAAGTTCGCGCAATAATGGTATCTCGAACAAACCCGAGTACTCGCGAAACCATGGTCATGCTACTGACTTTTGCCAATGTTCTTAACAGATTCATTTTTAACCTTTAAGCACGAATCTTAATGAGCGGATTCTTCATCTGCTTCACTGTGAATAAATTTAATAAAATTCAAAGACACGCTTTGATCCAATAAATTAATATGCGATGCTTTTAACCAAACACGAGAACGAGGCAAACACACTGGGATGCCCACTGCTTTGGCAACCATTGGCAAACCTTCTAATCTCACCAATTCTTCTTTCAATACCAATGCTTTCAATTCAGTGATATTTTCTTGCTGCAAATACACCAAACTCCAATACAATTCCATCTGACGCTGAAAATCAGCATAAGCTGAATAAGCTGATTCAAATTGACGCAATAATGCGAATAAATCACTATTATTATTTTCAAAACGTTCGGCATAATTATCGGGGTCAATTAAACTTAATAATTGACGCTGATTAATATAATCTGTCGCTCGACGAAGTGGAGAAGTACACCAAGCATAATGAGAAACACCCATGCCAATATGACCTTCAGATTGGGTACTAAAGCGTACCTTACCTGCAGGCTGAACACGGAAAATAGCGCTGGTTTCAGTTTCATCTAGCCATTTTGCCCAATTGCTATTGGCTAAAATCATCAATTCAGAAACCACGGTATCAACAGGAGAACCCCGCTCACGAAGACCAATGCTAACATGCTCATTATCATCTAATTCAATACTATAATCGTATTGCGTAGGACGCGTATCATCAAAACGGTCACGCTTTTTCTGCTCATTAATGCCAAAATTTAATAACCAAATTAAATCACGTTGATGGGCAAAGGTTTCAGCTTCACCATCTGCCAATGCTGTGCCTTGTTGACGATTAAACAATGGTTCAATATCTTGAATGCGCAAATTATAATCAATCATCACCCATTCAATTTTACTGTCGGCAATGGTCACATTTCCTTCAGGGTCAACATCTGCATACAAGCTAATTGCAGGGCGATAATCCCCTTCATCTAAGCTATAAGCTTGAATCCAGTTTTCAGGCAGCATAGTCACTTTATGACCAGGATAATAAACCGTACTTAAGCGCTCAAAAATTAGTTTTTCAATATCAGAATCTGCAGCAATCGCTAAACTAGGAGCCGCGATATGAATCCCTATTCGTTTACCACCATTTGGTAAATCAACCAAAGAAATGGCATCATCAACTTCTGTCGTACTTTCATCATCAATTGAAAAAGCTTTAACACTTGCCTTTGGATAATCAAATGGCACATTCGCAACAGGTATTTCTTCTGCCTGTAATCCTTTAGGGAAATTTTGCAATGTAAAACCTTGCAGCAAATACGCAGGAATAGATTCAATACCACCCACCAGCTGAGCCAACGCCAAGAAAGATTTTTTGCTGGTATCCGCAGCCTTGGCAAATGCTTTATAGGTTAAACTTTGCTTATCAGGTGCGTGTAAAATCTTAGGTAAATCGTGAGCAACGCTTTCAGGCAGCCTGTTTTCTAATAATTCTGCTGTCCATGCTTCCACCTGAGCATCTTGCTGTTTTTTACGCTCAATAGCAGCCAAGGCTTGTTTCAAAGTTTCTTCAGGAGCCGCTTTAAACATGCCTTTATTTTTTTTATAAAAATACATAGGTGCGGCATACAAAGCAATCAATGTTGAAGCCAATTCAATTTGACTAGGCTTATTACCAAAATATTCTTTGGCAATATCCTCCGCACTGATTTCCTCTTCACCCGAAACTTCCCACAACAAATCAATATCAATTTGACTACTTTCATGCTGTGCTTTTTCCAAAAACACAGCCATATCATCACCAAACTCTAAAAAGACATGATTGGCTTTTACTTTGGCACGCTTACCATGTTGTGTATCCACCTGATATGTGGCTTCATTTTTCTGCACAATAGCGGCCACTTTAAACTGACCAGATTCTTCGTAAAAAATATTCATAAGGATATAGACTTTTATAGGGTAGATAAGCCATCTACCACAGAAATTACCAGCTATTAAAAGAAGGTCATTATAACGCATCTCTTTATTACCCCAATGTTTTTCCATTCAGAGCAATAAAAAAGCGGTCGCCTAAGCAACCGCTACGGTTTTATTTTAGATACCAACGCTTATTTTTTCATTTGTTCTCGCAAATCCCTGCTGACATACAAAGATGTCACAATGGAAGCAGCCAACGCTCCAAAGACAACCGACAAGGATATTGAAATTGGAATATGCACCCATTTTAAAATCAGCATTTTTATACCAATAAACGTTAAAACAACTGCTAAGCCATATTTTAGGAAAACAAAACGATCGGCAGCATCTGCCAATAAAAAATACATCGCACGCAAACCTAAAATAGCAAAGATATTGGATGTTAAGATAATAAATGGATCAGTTGTGACTGCAAAAATAGCAGGTATACTATCAACAGCAAAAATCACATCACTTAACTCAATCATCACCAACACCAACAACATTGGCGTTGCCATTTTTTTACCATTTTCCCAAGTAAAGAATTTATCATTATCAAAATTCTGGCTAACTGGGATTAACTTACGCACAAAATGCACCATCTTGCCATCGGCTAAATTTGGTTTTTCCTCCTTCTCTGGCTTTAACATATGAATACCGGTATAAACCAAAAAAGCACCAAATAAATATAGAATCCACTCAAATTGCGCCACCAATGCAGCACCAATACCAATCATCACCGTGCGCAGCAAAATTGCCCCAAATACACCATACAACAAAACACGATGCTGATACTCTTGTGGCACTTTGAAAGCAGCAAAAATCATCAAGAAAACAAATATATTATCAACAGCCAATGATTTTTCTAAAACATAGCCAGTGAAATACTCCATGATTTTCACTTGCGCCACATCAGGCCCATAAAGCGGATTGCTTGCCAGCTCCCAATACAACCAACCAGCAAAAGTAATCGATACACCAATCCAAAGTAAAGACCACAACAAAGCTTCTTTAATTGAAACTTTATGCGAACCCTGCTTTTTTAACGACAGCATATCAATGGCGATCATAATAATAACCGCAATAAAAAACACCCCATAAAATAAAGGGCTACCAACAGAAGGATGAGGCGTCACGATACAACTTTCAAATAAATGTTAAACAATTTTCGTTAGCTATTGTAGCTAATCTAAAAAAAATTCCAGCCTGTATTTATGTAAAGAAAAGTTAATCAGCGTTTGCTACGGCAGCCAAACCACCAGATGCCAATTGTCCTGATTCTGCACTTTCATGCTAATTGGCATATACGATTTCACACCTTTACTTGGATGCAGAAACCAATAATCTTTGGCAGGTAATCCTAACTCAGCCTTACCAATACCACTTGGCCAATGATCAGCCAAAGTTTGGCTTTTAGCCAAACGCTCTTCCACTGTCAACCAAACTTTTTTATTATTAGATTGGCTCATCACCGACTGGTAAAAAGCATCAATCCACAATGGTATATCTGCTTCCCAATTCAGCACAAATTGTCGGCTTTGCGGATCAAATAATAAATAATCCATTAAATTTTCATAATAAGCATGCTTACCAAGCCAATGGCTAAATAACTGCTCAGCGCTTTTATTCCAACAAATTCGTTGCCAAAAAGCATTCACCACAAAAGCCGGATATTTCATCTGATCCACTACTTTTTGCAAATGTTCAGACACAACCTGTTTAGGTAAAACATGTTGTGGCTCTGGCTTCCAACCTGCTAGCTGCAATAAATTTTTTTGTTCCGTAGCATTAAATTGCAATGTTGTTAACACTCGCTCTAAACCATCGTACTGCTTCAACTCCAAAACATCATTTTCTAAATCCCTTAACCATCGCGAGCTAACACCACTTAAAACTGCCACTTCGTCTTGGCGTAATCCATCTATTCGGCGCCCTTCCACCACAGGCAATCCAACATCTTTGGGCTTAAGCAACAACCGTCTTTCTTTTAAATAAAAACCCAAACTATGGTTAAAGATACCGGCACTAGATGGCATTTTGAATAACTATCCTTTTAAAAAATCAAAAACAATATCGATTAATAATATTTTTCTTACATAAATACATTATCATTCACGCTCTAAAATTCCAAGATGTTTTATATAAAATATTCAATCATATATAACATTTATGTTCACATAGCTTCCTGATTAACTCAAATAAAAAAAGCCGCCCAAAGGCGACTTTTTTAAATAATTCAATCTAAATTACAAAGCATAATCTTCAAATGGCACATTCAAAATACTATCAGCACCTTTTAACAATTGGCTTGAGTAAGTGTAGATATTTGGTAATACATAACCAAAATAAACTTCCACTTGACGCTTTTTAGCTTGGTAGAATTCAGCTGACAACATGGCATTATCAATATCTGACAATGCATTTTCACTTTCTAAGTAAGCACGAGCCATCTCAACAGCACCTACTGTTGTACTTAATTGCATCAAGTACGCCATGCTACCAGCCGCAGCAGGATTAGGATTGTTATCAGCAAATGCCTTAACAACATAATCAACAGATTTTTCAGCTAATAGCAATGCCTCATCCAAACGAGAACCTAAATTAGCATTTAGATCTTGCAGTTTTGCTGCAATGCGTTGGCCTTCTTGTAAAAGTGCTTTAGCAACCATACCACCATTTGCTGCTGTTTTACGACCAATGAAATCCAATGCCTGAATGCCATTCGTGCCTTCATAAATTTGCGTAATACGCACATCACGAACATGTTGTGCAGCACCAGTTTCTTCAACATAACCCATGCCACCAAATACTTGCATTGCCATATTGGTTAAAGTCGTACCGTTTTCAGTACACCAGCCTTTAACAATTGGAATCAAGAATTCTAAAACGGCCAATGACTCTTGTTTTGCTGTTGGATTTGGATGATTCGATGCACTGTCGAGCATACTAGCAGCCAACATATACACCGCACGCTGTGCAGCCAACGTAGCTTTTTGTACCAACAACATACGGCGTACATCAGGATGGTGAATAATGGTTACAGGTTCTTTATTCGCACCACCTAAGTCACGACTTTGCACACGCTCATTCGCGTAAGCCAAAGCATGCTGATAAGCTCGCTCAGCCACTGCATGACCTTCAACACCAACGCCCAATCGAGCATGGTTCATCATCGTAAACATGTAGATTAAGCCTTTACCTGCTTCACCTACCAAATAACCTTCTGCATTTTCAAACTGCATCACACAAGTTGGGCTCGCATGAATACCCATTTTGTGCTCAAGAGAAACTGCATGAACAGTATTACGCTCGCCAATAGAACCATCAGCATTCACTAAATATTTTGGCACAATAAATAAAGAAATGCCTTTAACACCTTCAGGAGCATCCGGCAAACGAGCCAATACAAGGTGAACAACGTTATCAGTTAACTCGTGATCACCCCAAGTAATAAAAATCTTTTGGCCAGTAATCGCATAAGCATCGCCTTGTGGAATTGCTTTAGCTGATACTTGTGCCAAATCGGTACCTGCTCGAGGTTCCGTTAAGTTCATCGTTCCCGACCAAACACCTGTTGCCATGCTCGGTAGGAATTTTTGTTTTAAATCATCACTTGCGTGGTGGTTAATGGCTTCCATCGCACCCAAAGTTAACATTGGTAACAATGAGAATGCTAAGTTAGATGAACACCATAATTCTTCACACGCAACAGCAACAGTTGCAGGTAAACCTTGGCCATCATATTCAGCTGGTGCTCTCAAGCCCATCCAACCAGCATCACGAAATTCATTAAATGCATTAACAATCTGAGGGTCACACTCTACTTTGCCATCTACTAAACGAGCTCCGTTTAAATCGCCTTGTCGATTAGTTGGCGCCAACACTTGCTCCGCAAATTTACCAGCTTCTTCCAAAATAGCTGTTACTGTTTCTTCATCTAAGCCTGCAGCATTTGGCAACGCCAAAAGTTCATCTAAACGACCGTGGACTTTTAAAGCAAAACGCAAGTCATTAATAGGTGCGCTGTAATTCATCTGTGACTCCTTTGTATTATTTATTTAAATATATAACTACCAGAATATATTAATTAGCATATCAAATACTAGTTAGATTAACTACTCGAATAAATGATATTTCAATAAATATCAATAAAAATAGAACCAAATCATATCAAATATAATTTGGTTCTATTTTTTGCTAAGATTCTACATTTAAAAACTGCACGCCCGTCAATTGAGAAGCTAAAATCGCCTGCCGGACAACATGCAATGCTTTTTGCCGAACAAAGTGCCGACGAAAAGCCAAAACAACTCGCCTACTTGGCGGTGTATCCCCTGCAAATGGGATGATACTAAATAATAAATGATCATTTTCAGTTAGCGCTGTCGCTGGCAACACACTAAGTCCCAGTCCACTGGCAACCATATGACGAATGGTATTGATTGAACTGCCTTGCAATGTATTGGTTAGCCCAGGAATGCGCTGTCGACTGGCCAAATCATGGCAACTATCCAAAACCTGATCCCTCATGCAGTTACCCTCTGTTAACAACAATACTTGCTCTTTGGTTAAATCTTCTGGGGTTATTGCATCTAGCTCTTCAAAATGATGCCCTTTTGGGGTAATCACAAAAAAAGGCTCATCATAAAGTGGCAGTGTCACAATACCAGGTTCTTGAAAAGGTTCAGCGACGACAATGGCATCCAAATCACCTTTCTTTAACATTTCTGTTAAAGAAGAAGTATAATTTTCTTCTAACATCAATGGCATATGAGGAGCAGAGTCTCGCAAAGATAAAATCAACTTAGGTAGTAAATAGGGCGCAACCGTAAAGATTAAGCCCAAAGTAAAAGGCCCATCTAACTCATCTTGCTCTTGGTTGGCCAATTGTTTAATCAGCTCTGCTTCTTCAAGCACCCGCTCAGCCTGAGTAATAATACGTGTTCCCGCCTCAGTTGGGCGCACTTCAATGCTACTACGGTCAAACAACGATATACCCAGCTCTTCTTCCAACTTTTTAATCGCAATCGATAAAGTTGGCTGACTGACATAGCACCGCTGCGCCGCGCGACCAAAGTGCCGCTCTTGCGATACGGCAACAATATATTTCAACTCAGTTAGTGTCATGTTTTACCTTAAGATGATTTACTTTCTGGCAATGTAATATTTAGCTCAAGCATATCCACACCATCACGTTGTTCGTGAGCAATGCGGATATCATTCAATGATACATTTACATACTTCGATAAAACTTCTAACAACTCGCGTTGTAAGGTAGGCAAATAATCAGGGGCACTTCCCACTGAGCGTTCATGAGCAATAATAATTTGCAAACGATCACGTGCTAACCCAGCTGTTTTCTTTTTCTTACCAAACAACAAATCGATGATAGACATATTACCCTCCAAATAAACGTTTCAAGAAGCCTTTTCTCTCCGCTTGCACAAAACGCATTGGGCGACTTTCTCCCAATAAACGATCCACAACATCCTTATAAGCTTCTGAAACATCTGAATCATCCAACAAAATAGCTGGAGAACCGGCATTAGATGCTTGTAATACACTTTGTGATTCAGGGGTAACACCAATCAAAGGAATGCGCAAAATATCACAAATGTCTTCTACTGATAACATATCGCCAGAATCAACTCGTTCTGGTGAGTAACGAGTAATCAACAAGTGTTCCTTAACAGATTCTTCACCTGTTTCTGCACGGCGACTTTTACTTGATATGATTCCTAAAATACGATCTGAATCTCGTACACTTGATACTTCTGGATTCGTCGTTACAATCGCTTCATCTGCAAAATACAGTGCCATCAATGCACCTTGTTCAATGCCTGCAGGAGAATCACATACGACAAAATCAAAACCCATCTCTTGGGTCAATTCTTCTAAAACTTTGCCAACACCTTCGCGATTTAATGCATCTTTATCACGCGTTTGTGATGCTGGTAAAATAAACAAATTATCACAATGTTTGTCTTTAATAAGAGCTTGATTTAAAGTTGCTTCGCCTTGAATGACATTTACAAAATCATAAACAACACGACGCTCACAGCCCATAATTAAATCAAGATTACGCAAACCAACATCAAAGTCGATTACCGCTGTTTTAAAGCCTTTTAAAGCCAAGCCTGTTGCAATACTAGCGCTAGTGGTGGTCTTTCCCACACCGCCTTTACCGGAAGTGACGACAATAATTTTTGCCACAATCGTAATCCTTATAAAAGATTCAAGATAAATAATTTTTTAAATATTTAGAGCACTAACAACCAGTTTACTTTCTTCTAAGTATACTTGGACTGGTTTACTCTGTAAGTCAGTTGGTAAATTTTGCTCAAATGTACGGTAAACACCAGCAACAGAAACCAATTCAGCTTCCATTGATTGAACAAAAATACGCGAACTTGTATCGCCATTTGCGCCCGCTAAAGCTCGACCGCGTAAGGGTGCATAAACATGAATATTACCATCAGCAATAATTTCAGCACCAACATTCACCATCGCCAAAACAATCAAATCTGCATTTTTAGCATACACTTGTTGTCCCGTACGAACAGGCTGTTTAATCACAACAGTTGGCTGAGTATTCGGATTATATTCATCTTGCTGATTTGGCGATGACAAACTAAAACTGTCTGCGACTTTTGCCTTACGAACGTCTTCGCTTTCTTCTCGCTCTTTTAGTCCTTGTCCACCTGTAGATGGATTAAAACTTAACGCAAATTGCTTAGCAAGCTGAGCAGTATTTGCATCATTGTCTTTTAGCGTAACAATCCTGAGTCCATATTGTTGAAAAATTGCCAATATCGCTTTAAGATTCAGCGCACCTAGCTCTTTAATTTCGCTCACATCCAATACGAATGGGAGACTAATAAACTCCAGCAATTGTTCGCTACGCGACTCAAGAGCTTCCTTTAACAATAATGGATTCTCATTTTTTAGCACGATGGCTAAGGCATCAAGACGCGCGGATTTCACATCAAAAATTGATTTCATTGCAAATTATTCTGGTTATGCTTCAATGCTAGCAGTTTACCGTGTTAAGGTTATGGATTCAATCAACAATACAAAATCTTTTGATGACAATAAAATATTTCCATGTAATTGGTGCTGGGCGGGTTGGTCAAAGCCTTAATATTCTATTAGAAGAAACACAATTATGGCGTTTGAGCCATGTATTTTCTCGCTCCAACAGCAGCAGTGAAGCATTAATTGAACAATCATTGCAAGGTAAAATCTGTACAAAAATTACGCAACTTCCACCTGTAGATTTAATCCTAATTACAACGCCAGATGGCCAAATTTCAGAAATTGCTCAAAAACTCACCCAATTGACCTGGCTAAAAAACAAAAAACCACTCATTTTGCATTGTAGTGGCTCATTATCTCATCAGGTATTACATCCATTATTTGAATGCGAAGCAAAAACTGCTGCCATGCATCCTATTTTTGCCTTTGCTAATCCACATGTCGCTAGCCAAAACTTAGCAGGACATTTTGCAGCCATTGATGCACCAAATGAACTTTGTCTACAGCAAGTAAAAACAATAGCCGACTTACTAGCACTAAAATCTTTCCCTATTTCAGCAGAGCAAAAAACACTTTATCATGCGGCTTTATCGGCTAGTGCCAATTTCTTAGTTGCGCTTGCGCACTTATCACAGAATTGGTTAAAACAAGCGGGGATGAATGATGAGAATTCGGCCGCACTGGTTCACTCACTCATGCAACAAAATATTCAAAACTTGAAAACATTAACGCCACAACAAGCATTAACAGGACCCATTGCGCGAGGTGATATCTCGACCATTAGCAATCACTGGCAAGCATTACCTGACATGCTAAGCCAACAAAGTTATTTAGCTTTGGCTCAATTAACGCTAAAAACAGCTCATGAACAACTTGGCTCCCTTAAGACACAGGAAATACAAGCTTTACTTGATGGGTTTAAAATAGAAAAATAAAGATTTACAATTGAATTTGAAACCGGGACTTCATTCGATGAATGGTTTTTTCAGGAACCTGATGTTGATTGTGACTATGATGACGATTTTCAACAATTAAACTATGCACTTGGTAGTTGTATTGTTTTGCCATATCAAAATACACTTGCATTTCAGCTTCAGTCGAAAAAGTATTGCTCACAATGGCGATTTGACCTTGCTGTAATTGTTTCAAAACTGCTTGCTCACACCAAGTATGTGCAGCAGCCAAATGTTCAAATTGCCATTGATACTCACCTGCCTCATTGATATAAAACATGTCCGCTTCAAAATATGGAACGGAAAATGCTGCTGCAAGCTGTTTTGCTACAGTTGACTTACCTGAACCAGGTAAGCCTCGCAATAAATACATCGTCCTTACTGGCACTTCACTAACCATTGGTTGATTTTTTGGTGAATATGCTCAGCATCCAATCCTAATTCCGCTAAAATTAATTTTGGATCGCCATGCTCTGTCACAATATCATCAATACCAATTAGTAATACTGGTTTAGATATATTCATCTGTGCCAGACATTCTAAAACAGCACTTCCTGCTCCGCCCATCGTGCTATTTTCTTCCAAGCAAACCAGATAATCATGGCTATTTGCTAAGTCTTGTATTAGCTGAGCATCCAAAGGTTTCACAAAGCGCATATCAGCAACTGTATAATTTTCACTCTCAGCAATACACAATGCCGGCTGTACCATGCTGCCAAATGCCAACAAGGCAACTTTTTGTCCTTCTTTGCGAATAATACCTTTACCCACAGGCACGGTTGGTAATTCAGAATCGCTGATCTCGCCAGTTCCTGAGCCGCGTGGGTAACGAACGGCACTAGGACAATCAAGTTGATAACAGGTTGATAACAATACACGACATTCATTAATGTCACTTGGAGTAGCCACAACCATATTAGGAATACAGCGTAAATAACTTAAATCATAAGCACCAGCATGGGTAGGGCCATCGGCACCAACAATCCCTGCTCGGTCAATCGCAAACAAAACAGGTAAATTTTGTAATGCAACATCATGAATTAACTGATCATATGCCCGTTGTAAGAATGTTGAATAAATCGCCACAACTGGTTTAAGCCCCTCACAAGCAATCCCTGCTGCAAAAGTCACTGCGTGCTGCTCAGCAATACCCACATCAAAATACCGACTAGGGAATTCTTTTTCAAAAGCAACTAAACCTGAACCTTCTCGCATTGCTGGGGTAATGCCTACTAATCGATTATCGGCTGCAGCTTGATCTATAATCCATTGCCCAAAAACTTGCGTATATGTTGGCAACGTTGGGGCAGCTGCTTTAATAGGGCCTTCATCAAGATTAAACTTACCAACTGCGTGCAAACCAACAGGATCTGACTCTGCTAACTTATAACCCTGTCCTTTTTTGGTCATAATATGCAATAGCTGAGGTCCTTTTTTGCCTTTTAACTCTGTTAACTTTTCAACCAATCCAAGCACATCATGCCCATCAACTGGACCTGAGTAATCGAAACCAAAGCTTTCAAATAAGTTAGCCGATGGCGTCATTTGATCTAAATCGACCAAACCTTTGACTCGATTTTCAATGCGCTGAGCAACATCCAAAGCACCTGGTAATTTACTTAATACTTTTTCAGATTTACTTTTAAAGTTTCGCGCTAATTCACGCATATCTTGTACTAAATTATTGGCTAAGTATTTCGGTAATGCTCCAACATTAGGCGAAATTGACATTTCGTTATCATTCAAAATAACCAAAACATCAACATCCATATCTCCAGCATTGTTTAATGCTTCAAATGCTTGTCCTGCTGTCATTGCCCCATCACCAATAATCGCAACACTTTTGGTATTTAAACCTTTTAATTTATCAGCAACAGCCATACCTAATGCGGCGCCAATAGATGTTGATGAATGCCCAACACCAAAATCATCATAATCAGATTCTGCTCGTTTGGGAAATCCCGCTAATCCATTTTTTTGTCGCATGGTATTCATGCGATTTTTACGCCCCGTTAAAATTTTATGGGGATAACTTTGATGCCCAACATCCCAAACCAGATGATCCTCAGGAGTATTAAATACATAATGCAATGCAACAGTCAGTTCAACTGCACCTAAATTACTCGCAAAATGTCCTCCCGTCTGGCTGACAGACTGCAATAAGAATGTCCGCAACTCTTCTGAGAGTTGAGGCAATTGCATGGGTTCCAATTGGCGTAAGTCAACTGGATACTCAATCTGATCAAGCAAAGGGGTCGTTTTCATAAGTTATCTTTTTGATTTTATGGTTGTGGCTATTCTAACGGAATTCATTAAATTTGTCGGACAAATCCAATATTCCATATTCTCTTATTCTCTGTGGTACGGATGGTTATGCAATATTGATACTGCTCGATATAACTGCTCAGTTAACAAAACCCTAACCATCCCATGTGGCATAGTTAAGCTTGATAAACGTAGCAACATATTAGCCTGTTTTTTGATTTTATCAGTTAAGCCATCGGCTCCGCCAATAATCATACAAATATGCTCACCATTCATTTGCCATTTTTTCAGGTGCTCAGCCAATTGTACTGATGTTGGGGCTTGCCCTCTTTCATCCAACACAACCAAATATGCACCGTTCGGGATGGCAGCAAGTAATCTTGTTTCTTCTGCTAACATGCCTTGCTCAGCATTAATGCCTGCACCACGTTTTTCTGGCTTAACTTCTTTAAGCTGAAACTGTATATCTCGACCAAAACGTTTAGCATATTCACCAACGGCATCATCCACCCACCGTGGCATTTTGGTTCCAACAGCCAATACAGTAATATTCATTCATTTTCCATTAAAAAAGGCTGCCTAGGCAGCCTAATCGTTCTTTATTGTGCGTCAGCTGCATGCCATGGTTTAGTCATACCTGCATGAAATGATGGTTTTTCACCACCCCATAACGCTTCAATATCGTAGTAATCACGAACAGCTGGCAACATGGTATGAATAATCACATCATCAGCATCAACCAATGACCACTCACCTGAATCTTGTCCTTCTGAACTACGAACTTCAAAACCTGCTGCTTTTAGCTCAACAGCGACATTATTTGCCAATGCTTTTACTTGGCGGGTACTGTCCCCAGAAGCAATAATCATACGAGCAAATAATGATGTTTTTTCTGTTGTATCCAACACTAAAATCTCTTTGCCTTTAACATCTTCTAAAGCATTTACGGCAACAGATACAATTTGTTCAATTCTGTCTTTATCTTGTGCATCCATTCGGGATGGCTCCTAAACATATAAATAATTTTGAGTAATATAACTCAATACTTTTGCATCCAATTCATCAGACACATTAGCATGATTAGCAATTTTTTCGCGTATAGCGCCTGAATTAGTAGCGCTTGGGGTTAAGTCCAATAATGCTATTTTACCAGTTAATTGACTTTTATCGGTATTTAACGCATCAACAACCAGTTGCTGAGTTTCTTTTGGTAAAGAAGCCAAGCTATCACTACCCCTTGGAGCAATTGCAAAATTACAATAACGCAACAACGATTGGTAACCTCGCCAAGTATGTAATTTTAACAGCGAATCACTACCCATCAACCACCAAAGCTCATCATTGGCGAAAATTTGCTTAAATATTTGCAAAGTATCTAAAGTATATGTATTTCCCTCTCGAACCATATCACAATCACTTACTGCAAATCGGCTATCTTTATCAGCAATTAACTCCAACATTTCTAAACGTTGTTGATTACCAGCAACCGTTGTATTTTTCTTGTGATAAGAAAAACCAGTGGGAATAAAGATAACCATATCTAAACCTAGCTGGTCCGCAAAAACAGTTGCAATATGCTCATGAGCAATATGTACTGGGTCAAACGTCCCACCAAATAAGCCAATCTTTTTCATTAACCAATTACTTTCTTTGCTCTAAAACTACTCATCCTTGTTTGCAATGTATTCATAGCCATCATCAACTAAATGCAACTTACCGGTTGACGGATGAATCACAAATCCATGGATGGCAATTTTATCAGACATCATTGGATGATTACGAATCATGGAAACTGAGTGACGAACACTGTCTTCTACATTATCAAAACCAGTTAGCCATTTATCTAAATCAACACCAGCATGGCGCAATGTTTCAATGCGATCAGCAGGAATACCGGAAGCAACTACTTTTTCTAAAAAAGCATCCGAGTGTAAACCGCGCATACCACAGTCCATATGAGCAATCACCAATATTTCTTCAACTTTTAGCTCATACACAGCAACCAACAAACTGCGCATCACCGAACCCCAAGGATGGGTTACCAATGCCCCTGCATTCTTAATCAGCTTAGCATCACCATTTTTTAACCCCAAAGCTTTAGGTAATAGCTCCATAATCCGAGCATCCATACATGACAAAATGGCAATCTTACGATCTGGATATTTATCGCTAAAAAACTGTGCATATTCGCCAGAACCAACAAATTCTTCGTTAAAAGACATAATTTCATTAACAATCGACATCTTGGACTCCTATCTCACTCATTTGATTTTGTGCGTATTAATCATTTTTATTAACAACATATAAAAAGCTGCCTGAAAATTCTACGCTTTTCAGGCAGCCAAAGCAAAAAGAGATGGTTTAATTACCCACCAATAAAAAAGAATTTAAATGCCCACAAAGCGGCAATAATCCAAATCATATAAGGAACAGTCTTCGCTTTACCTGTAATCAACTTCACAATTGCGTAGGTAATAAAACCCATGGCAATGCCATCTGCAATTGAATAAGTAAATGGCATGAACGCAGCAGTCATCAATGCAGGAGCAGCTTCCGTCACATCGCTCCAATCAATTTCAGCCAATCCACGAACCATTAATACACCTACATACAGCAAAGCAGGCGCAGTAGCATAGGCAGGAACGCTGGAAGCTAAAGGAGCAAACCACAAACAAGCCAAGAATAACAAACCAACCACCACTGCGGTTAATCCTGTTTTACCACCAGCCGCCGCACCAGCAGCAGACTCAACATAAGCTGTTGTAGAAGAAGTACCTAAAGCAGCCCCCGCTACAATTGCAGTTGAATCAGCAAATAATGCTTTTTTCAAACGTGGCAATTTCCCATCTTTTAATAAATTAGCACGATGAGCCACACCCACTAAAGTACCTGTACTATCAAACAAATCGACAAAGAAAAAGACAAAAATAACACCAATCAAGCTAGCACTAAATAGATGCTCAAAATCCATTTTCATAAACGTGGGCGCTAACGAAGGTACATGCCCAACAACGCCATTAAATGTACTGTAACCAAGGAAAATTGACAGAATAGTCACAAACAAAATACTAATAATAATGGCGCCACGGATGCGGAAATGCTCCAGCCCCAAAATCATAAAGAAACCCAACAATGTGAATAAAGGACCATGTGTTTTCAAATCACCCATTGCTACAAATGTTGCTGGATTCGCAACCACTAATCCTGCATTTTTTAAAGCAACCAGCGTTAAAAACAAACCAATACCCGCAGTTATGGCAAACTTCAACGACATTGGCAAAGCATTAATAATCGCCTCTCGAATTTTCAAAAAGCTTAATGCAATAAATAACAAGCCAGAAATAAAAACCGCACCTAAAGCCACTTCCCAAGGCACGCCCATGCCCTTAACAACTGAATAGGTAAAATAAGCATTTAGCCCCATCCCTGGCGCCAACGCAATTGGATAATTCGCGATGATACCCATCATCATGCAACCAATAGCAGCAGCAATACACGTTGCGACAAAAACAGCTCCGTAATCCATCCCAGCTTGAGATAATATATCTGGGTTCACTACAATAATATAAGACATGGCTAGGAAAGTTGTTAACCCTGCTAAAACTTCTGTCTTAACAGAAGTGCCATTCTCTTTTAACTTAAAGAAGTTATCAAGCCAACCTCTGTCTTGATGCGCTGCTTCGCTCATGATGTCATCCAATCCCAAAAGAACAATCAATGTGACTGTTAGGTATCAACAATAAAAAATTAAAATATCTGCCAACCAAACCAATGCAGATAAAAACGAAAAAACACGGTATTTTAAGATACCGTGTTAATACTAAGAAAACATAATGATTATTACTTAATCATTTGTTTTAATTCACCTTTGGCATACATATCAGCCATTTTATCTAACGAAATAGGCTTAACTTTACTAGCCATTCCTTCACAACCAAACGCCAAATAGCGGTCAATACAAAGTTGCTTCATTGCATCAGTGCTAACTTGTAAGAATTTACGAGGATCAAATTGTGACGGATTTTGCGCTAAGTAACGACGAACAGCGCCAGTACTTGCCAAGCGTAAGTCAGTATCAATATTAACTTTACGAACACCGTTTTTAATGCCTTCAACAATCTCTTCTACTGGCACACCATAAGTTTCACCAATATCACCGCCAAATTCGTTAATAATAGCTAACCACTCTTGTGGTACAGAACTTGAACCATGCATAACTAAATGCGTATTTGGCAAACGCTCATGAATTTCTTTAATACGGTCAATGCGCAACACATCTCCCGTTGGCTTACGGCTAAATTTATAAGCGCCATGACTTGTACCAATAGCAATTGCCAAAGCATCAACATCAGTATCTTTCACAAAACTAACAGCTTCATCAACACTTGTTAACATTTGCTCATGGCTCAATACACCTTCAGCACCTACGCCATCTTCCTCACCAGCTAAACCTGTCTCAAGGTTACCTAAACAACCTATTTCACCTTCAACAGATACACCACAGGCATGAGACATTTTCACAACGGTACGAGTAACATCAACGTTATAAGCATAATCAGTTGGTGTTTTGCCATCTGGCATTAAGCTACCGTCCATCATCACAGAGCTAAAGCCCAATTGAATTGAACGCTGGCAAATATCAGGACTAGCACCATGATCTTGATGCATAACCACAGGAATATGAGGGAACTCTTCAATAGCAGCCAAAATCAAATGGCGCAAGAAAGGCGCACCCGCATATTTACGCGCACCCGCACTGGCTTGAACAATAACAGGAGCATTCACTTCATCAGCTGCTTCCATAATTGCACGCATTTGCTCTAAGTTATTAACGTTAAATGCTGGCAAACCATAACTATGCTCTGCTGCGTGATCCAATAATTGGCGCATTGAAACCAGTGCCATGAGGTCATCTCCTAACAACAATAATAATAAAAATCAATAAAACTGATTATAATCGTTTTACCCATAATATTCGAATATTAATTACTTATTCAACTTTATATCAATCACTGTTTCGTCTTTAGTATTGGCAACAAAAGCCCATAAAATCACAATAATCATTGCAAAATATAATCGACCACTATTATGAGCAAATATAGTTTGTGTTAAACCAGCTATAACGAAGCTAATAACAACTAGCAATCCAGCAAAAGATAATGCCTTTTGTGTGAAATTTTTTCGAACATTAGCATGAATCAAAGATTGCATAAAATATGTAAAAGGAACGCCATATACCATCAATAAAGCCAATAAGCCAATAATGCCTTTTTTCACAAACGCATTCAAAATATCACTATGGGGATGCCCAAACATAACAATAGACTCTGTACTCCTACTCTCTTTGGCTAATTGCTCTTTTTTCTGCATGAAACCAGATTGCCCCCAACCTAGTAATGGTTTTTCTTGAATTAAATCAATAGCATTCTTCCACATAACAAATCTTAAGCCAATCGATGTATTACTATTTCCTCGCTCCAAAGCATTGATATCATTAACAACTTCATCAATGCGACCCTCTTTCATAAACATACTTTGTACTGGTGATGTATTTATTGCGGCAGTAGCAAAACCAATACTTGCAATACCAGCACATAACCAGAACCACTTAGGCAAATCTTTCCAAAAACAAACAATAAAGCCTAAGATAATGATAGGTAATGTTAAAAAAGAGCCTCTAGCCGTAGAAAACATCACTAAGACCATTGTTAATGGCACTGCTATCAAAGCCAAAACACTCCATATTTTTTGCTTATTTTTAATAAATGCAGCCACGCTTGCAATATTAATGGCTGATATAGCCGCAGTGATACAAGCAAACTGAATAGACATCATACCAAGCGTATTTAATAATCTGGGGTCAAAATCCGAATCTGCATTAAAGCGAAATGCCAAGCATCCTATAAATAGCAAATAGCTGCCTAAAACATTTAATTTAAATAAAACAGTAGAATCAATCTTATTTTTTAATAACAATAAGAAAATAGGTATCGACAATAAAAACGGATATGCATCTAATAATCCTTCTTTTATAGAACCATCCATCCCTGCATAAATAATATATAAAAATGCAAATAACAACCATGTGATTATTAATAACCTACTGCTTTTTGAAGGATTTTTTTTAATACATGGCCCAAAAAAAACTGAAACTAAACTAGTCAATAGCAATACAATGCTACCTAACTGATACCCCATTAGTTTTGGTAAAGGAATTAAATTAAAAGACAAAAATAATGTGAGTCCTAAACCAACGAATATTAAAATTCCTTTATGAATAATATTCTGAATCAACATAATTCCTTTTTTATAACCAATAAAAAGCTGCCCTAAATCATTAGAACAGCTTTTATTGTCTTATTTTGATAAAATTGTTACAGCTGGTAAATCTTTACCTTCTAAAAACTCTAAGAATGCACCACCGCCGGTACTAATATAGTCAATTTTATCAGTCACCCCAAATTTTGAAATCGCAGCAAGAGTATCCCCACCACCAGCCAATGAAAAAGCTGAACTATGTGCAACAGCTTCTGCTACTACTTTAGTGCCATTAGCAAATTGTTCAAACTCAAAAACGCCAACAGGTCCATTCCATACAATCGTTTTTGCTTTTTGCAAAAGATTGGCTAATACTGCAGCAGAATCAGGACCAATATCCAAAATCATATCATCATCTTCTACATCTTCAATTTTTTTGATTGTAGCCTCAGCTAATTCACTAAATTCTTTAGCGACAACCACATCAGTAGGTAAAGGAACTTTACCACCCTTTGCTTCCATTTTAGCCATGATTCGTTTAGATTCTTCTAACAAATCAACTTCAGCTAATGAGTTTCCAATTTTAAAACCCTTTGCCAATAAGAAAGTATTAGCAATACCACCACCAACAATCAGCTGATCTACTTGATCAGCCAGGGCTTCTAAAATGGTTAGCTTTGTTGATACTTTACTACCCGCCACAATAGCAGCCAAAGGGCGTTCTGGATGGTTAGTCGCCTTAGCCAATGACTCTAATTCTGAAGCCAATAACAAACCAACACAAGATTCTTTAGCAAATTTAGCAATGGCATGGGTTGATGCTTGTGCACGATGTGCGGCACCAAAAGCATCATTAACATATACATCACCTAATGATGCGTAAGCTTCTCCTAAGCTATCATCATTTTTTTTCTCTCCAACATTCAAGCGAACATTTTCCAAGATAACGACTTCATTAGCAGCCACTTTAGGAGGATTAACTTTCCAATCACTAATTAATTTCACATCTTGCTTTAATACTTCTGATAAGTATCGTGCAACAACAGCTAAAGAATCTTCATCTCGAAATTCGCCCTCTTTAGGTCGACCTAAATGCGCTAAAATAATAATACCCGCTCCTTGCTCAAGGCAATAGCGAATACTAGGCAATGAAGCAACAATTCGTGTAGCATCAGTAATTTTTCCCTCTTTAAAGGGTACATTCATATCTGCACGAATCAAAACTGTTTTATTACTAACATCAATAGAATCAAGAGTTAAATACGACATAAACTAACCTAAAATATCCTTACAAAAATAGGGTTTATTATCTTACTTACTTATCTATAAAGCAAAAAAATTAATGCTTTTTTTAATTTTTAATTCAATGACAGATAACTTTAATCTC
>JASLFS010000068.1 GCA_030150505.1 Vitreoscilla sp.
AAAAAAATAACCGCAAATGCGGTTTATTTTGTGGTGCCCAGGGACGGACTCGAACCGTCACACCTTGCGGCGGGGGATTTTGAGTCCCCTGCGTCTACCAATTTCGCCACCTGGGCGGTGGGTTTATTGCTTTTTCAAGAAGGTGAATTATACGGATTTAAAACGATTTGTAAAGTGTTTTTTTAATTTATTAATCTTCTTTTTTTAAATTAAGACCAAACTCATAAGCTAATTTCTTATTTTCGCCTGTAATGTTATGAACAAGTTGTGCGATTTTTTTTAATGGTAGGTCATTCAGAAGTTCTGTGACCATGAGCTGAGCAGTTGGTGATAATTCATCACTAATTTCTTTTGGCATTGGGTGAATGATTAAAACCATTTCTCCACGACGCTGGTTACTATCTTCTTTAAGAGTATTTTGTACATCTATAACGCTACCACTTAAGAATGTTTCGTATGTTTTGGTGAGCTCACGAGCTAATGTAATGTGTCTATTGGGAAATAAATTACTCATTTGTTCCAGTGTTGCTTCGATACGGTGCGGTGTTTCAAAAGTAACAATGGTGTAAGGACTATTTGCCCAGCTTTGTAGTAAGGTTTCTCGTTCTTTGCTTTTTGCAGGTAAAAAGCCAGCGAAATAAAAATTAGGTTCGCTGATGCCAGCTGCACTTAAGGCTGTTATCACTGCGCTAGGTCCGCAAATGGGAACAACCTTGTGATTCGCTTCTCGCACACGGGTTGCTAATTTTGCACCTGGATCACAAACAGCAGGTGTTCCTGCATCTGAAACTTGTGCCACTATTTTTCCTGCTTGTAAGGCTTCGATGACTTTGCTGGCCATTTGTTGTTCGTTTTGTTCACGGACGCTAAGCAGCTTGCCAGTAATGTTATAAGCACTTAAAAGTTGTGCAGTTACTCTGGTGTCTTCCGCACAAATCAAATCAGCACGGCTTAAGACCGCTAATGCTCGCAATGAAATATCACTTAAGTTACCAATAGGTGTGGCAACAATGTATAAAGTTGATGTCTCTAGGCTGTCTACTGCTTTTTGAAAATGCTTTTGCACGGCGTGAACCCAATTAGGAAATAACAAGTCTTCTACTATAACATTTTTTTGAATTCTACTCGGAAGAAACCCATGGCAGAACATTTGCAAAAAGGTAAGCTAGCGGAGCAACGTGCTTGGAAGTTTTTAAGAAAAGAATCCTGCCAATTAGTAGAGAAAAATTGGCATTGTCGTTATGGTGAAATTGATTTAATTGTTAAACAAAAAACAATTTTAATTTTTATTGAAGTGCGTTATCGTAGAAATAGTCAATTTGGAGGTGCGTTAGCGAGTATAAACTCTGCTAAAATAGCCAAATTAAAGCGTAGTGCTGAATACTATTTACAAAAAACAGGTTGGCAAGGTGAATGTCGCTTTGATGCTATCTTGATAGATGGGGGGAATGACCTCATCTGGTTAAAAAATATTTTGGAATAAATAATATGGATTTAAGTGCACGCGTTGCAGAACATTTTGTTGAGAGTATCGAGATTAAACAGGTTTGCCAGGATATTTTGTCATCAGAAATTGTCGCTGCTGCTGAGTTAATGGTCGGTGCTTTAGTGAATGACAGTAAAATACTGGCTTGTGGTAATGGTGGCTCTGCTTCAGATGCACAACATTTTGCAGCAGAATTAGTTGGTCGCTTTGAGAAAGAGCGTATGGGTTTGGCAGCCATTTCGTTGGCAACTGATACTTCTACGTTAACTGCGATTGCTAACGATTATGACTATGACTTAGTATTTTCTAAGCAAGTTAGAGCTTTGGGTAAAATGGGCGATGTTTTGTTGGCTATTTCTACCTCAGGTAACTCTGCTAATGTTTTAGAAGCAGTTCGTGCGGCTCATGAGCGAGGCATGGCTGTTGTAGCATTAACAGGTAAAGATGGCGGTAAAATAGCTGAAGAATTAAATAATGATGATATCCTATTAAATGTACCTCATGCTAGAACTGCTAGGATTCAAGAAGTCCATATTTTGGCAATTCATGCTATATGTGACTGTATTGATACACTGTTACTTGGAACCGGTGATTAAAATTAATTTTAAACAGGGGTGAAATAAAGATGAAGCAATGGATTAGAGTGGCAGTATTAAGTGTTGGATTAACGACAGGATTAACAGGTTGTGTTGCTGCTATTTTTGGTGGTGCAACAGCTGGTGTGTTGTCAGCAACTGACAGAAGAACAACAGGTGCTCAAGCTGATGATAAAACCATGGAAGTGCAGGTATCTTCAACCATTGCTAGTCATTTAAAAGAGCGCCCCCAAGTATCCAATAATGGTGATACGCCGATTGCTGTGAAAGTGATTAGCTATAATCGCAATATTTTATTGTTAGGCACAGTGCCGACAGAGGAAGATAAGCAGTTTGCGGAAAGAGTTGCTAAGTCGCAAACGCCAGCACGCCAAGTATATAATTATATTGAACTACAGAAAGATCGTACGTTTGGCGAAGTGAGTAATGATACATGGATTACTTCTAAAGTTCGCACTATGTTGTTGAATGCCAAAGGATATAATCCAAACCATGTCAAAATCATCACTTACAATGGTGCTAGTTATGTGTTCGGTATTTTGACTCCAGAAGAGCAAAGTGCCGTGAATCAGCAAGTTAGCACTACATCAGGTGTGCAAAAGGTTGTCACTTTGTACGAAACCTATATTCCTCATCAAGGATCGTAGTTTTAAATCAATGTGTTATAATTTAAATCGTTTATTGAATTAACTAGGTATCATATCTATGACAGAGCAGAGCAATAATCAGTCACTGAAAAAGGGCAGATTCTTTACTGGTCAAAAATTATTTTGGTCTTTTCTTATGGTGTTGGCAATTGCTGTAATTGCGTTGGTTGTTAGTGCATATTTTGCATTAAATAGGGAAAGTCCTGCTGCTGTGGTTGAGAATAAGCCTATGGTGGAAAATAGCGTGGAAGAAATAGCTTTGCATTCAGGTCATGAGGGCTTGCCTACATTTGCTGATGCAGGAAAAGCTGGTGATGTTGTTTTTGAAGAGGCATCGGCTCCTAATTTGGATCAATTGCTAGCAGATACCCATGCAAGTGCGAAGCTACCTAAAACAGCGGAAGTTAAACCAGTTAATGTTGCTGAAGTGGCACCTAAAAAAGCAGAAGTTATTGTTGAGCCAATTAATAGCCAACCTGTGATTCGCCAAGAAAAATTGGGTGAGGTGAAAAAGGCGGGAAGCGATAAACCAAAAAGAGAAATTGATAATCTTTTTTGATGATTGCCTAGTTTAAAAAAAGCTACTGAAAAGTAGCTTTTTTTATGCCTATTATTAAATTAGATAATTAATTTCCATGCGTTGAAATTAATATAATGAAACGTATTGTATCAATATATATATATTGATATGATGACAAAACATGATAGAGAGATTATTCAATTTGGTTGAATAATTGAGAAACAAAGAGTTATAGGTTATTCAATAATATTATAAAACAAAAATAAGGAGAAACAGATGACAAACATTGTTGGTCATTTAATTAATGGCAAAATTGTTACTGATTTTGAAACTAAACAAGCTGTTTATAATCCAGCAACGGGCGAAGTGACAAAAGAAGTTGCTTTAGCCAGTGTTAAAACGGTTACTGAGGCAATTGATGCGGCTGAGGCAGCATTCCCTGCTTGGCGTGATACACCCGTGTTAAAGCGTGCTCGTGTTATGTTTAAGTTTAAAGAGTTACTTGAAATTAATCGCGAGAAAATCAGCGCATTAATCGGTGAAGAGCATGGCAAGATACTTCATGATGCGGCAGGGGAATTGCAACGAGGTATTGAGAATGTTGAATATGCATGTGGTGCACCTGAATTTTTAAAAGGTGAGTTTAGCAAGGGAGTTGGCCCAAATATCGACTCATGGAGTGAATTTCAGCCATTGGGCGTAGTAGCGGGTATTACGCCATTTAACTTCCCTGCAATGGTGCCTTTGTGGATGTTCCCAATGGCAATTGTTTGTGGAAATACTTTTATTTTGAAGCCTTCTGAGCGTGATCCAAGTACTTCTTTGTTTATTGCACAGTTGTTAGAAGAAGCTGGGCTGCCTAGTGGCGTGATGAATGTGGTTAATGGTGACAAAGTTGCGGTGGATACGTTACTTGAGGATAAACGCGTTCAGGCTGTTAGTTTTGTAGGTTCAACTCCTATTGCCGAATACATTTATTCTACTGCAACAAAAAATGGCAAACGTTGCCAAGCTTTAGGTGGAGCAAAAAATCACGCAATCGTGATGCCTGATGCTGATTTAGATAATGTGGTTAATTCTTTGCTAGGGGCTGCTTTTGGTTCTTCTGGTGAGCGTTGTATGGCTTTGTCTGTTGCTGTTGCTGTGGGTGATGAAGTTGCTGATCGCTTGGTAGCTCAGATGACAGAGGCCATGAAGTCATTAAAAATGGGTGTGTATACTGACAATAATAATGATTTTGGTCCTGTTATCACTCAAGCGCATCAGGAAAAAGTTAGAGGATATATTGATAGCGCAGAAGAGCAAGGAGCGACGATTGTTGTTGATGGTCGCCATGCGAAAGTTGCTGGCTATGAAAATGGCTTTTTTGTTGGTGCAACGTTAATTGATGCGGTAACACCAGACATGAAAAGTTATCAAGAAGAGATTTTTGGACCAGTATTGCAGGTTGTTCGTGTTAAAACGATGCAGGAAGCCATGAAATTGATTAATGACCATGAATATGGCAATGGTACTTGTATTTACACGCGTGATGGTGAAGCGGCTCGTTATTTCAGTGATTATATTCAAGTTGGTATGGTTGGAATTAATATTCCTCTTCCTGTGCCAGTTGCTTACCATAGTTTTGGTGGGTGGAAGCGTTCATTGTTTGGCGATTTATATGCTTATGGTCCAGATGGCGCTCGTTTTTATACTCGCCGTAAGACAATTACGCAACGTTGGCCAACATCTGAAGTTCGTGAAGGTGCTCAATTTTCAATGCCAACTTTGGGATAATGAATATATTTTAAAAGCCAAGCTATATGCTTGGCTTTTTTTGATGGTTATGTGGAAAAAGCTTCTTGAAAAGCTTCCCCTAATTCATTGGCAGTTTGTCGTAATTTAGGCACAAAAGTGATTAAATCTTCTAAGCTTTTTCTTAATGATGGTGCATGGGTATATAGAGCAGCTAGAAATTCATTATTTTGCCCGTAAATGGGTACCGCACAAGCCACCATTCCCGCAACAAATTCTTCATTATCAATACCTAGTTGTGTACCAGAAATGCTATTGAGTTCTTGGTATAGAACTGTTTTGTCGGTTATTGTATTTTTGGTAAATGGGGTTAATGGCATTTTTTGAGTAATAAGTTTGCGGTCTTTTTCTGGCAGTTGGCTTAAAAATAACTTGCCACTGGCTGTACACCACATTGGTACTCTAGAGCCTATGGGTAGATTAATTTGAAGCGGCCAATTGCTTTGAATTCTATCGCCATAAACCATATCTGTGCCATCTGCAAAAGAGATGCCACATGTTTCTCCTATTTCGTTAGAGAGTTCTTTTAATAGGGTTTCTCTGACGATTTTCTTTTGTGTACTTTGCCACATGCCCAGTGCGACTTTCATGGCACGATGACCAGGCACAATTGAGCCTTTAATATCAGTGCGAATAAAGCCTTCTTGCTCTAGTTGTTGTAATAATCGGTGCACACTTGGTTTGGGAATCTTTAAGATGGTTGCCAAATCAAATGGATAGATAGGTGTTGTGGCTTCGGATATGAGTTCTAAAATTTCCAATACGCGGAGAATAGAAGAGCCTTTTTTACTTTGAGTCATAGGTTGACCTTTGTAAGTCGGTGGTAGTTCAATCTACCACCGTATCTTTCTGATTACTTAATTTAGTGAGCTTGTTCCCAGTTTTTACCTGTGCCAACTTCTGCCAGTAGTGGTACCAGTAATTGACCTGCTTGGCTCATTAGTTCTGGTAACTTGGTTTGTATTAAAGTTAGCTCGGCTTCAGGAACTTCTAAAATCAATTCATCATGCACTTGCATGATAAGCGTTGATTTTAGTTTATTCGTTTTTAACCAGTTTTGTACAGCTAGCATGGCACGTTTAATTAAATCAGATGCGGTGCCTTGCATTGGAGCATTAATCGCTGCACGTTCAGCTCCTGCTCGAATATTGCCATTTTTATTGTGAATATCTGGTAGATATAAGCGACGTCCAAAAATGGTTTCAACATAGCCATTTTCTTCTGCATTTTCTTTGGCTCGCTGCATGTACTGTGCAACACCAGGGTAGCGAGCAAAATAGCGGTCAATGTATTCTTTCGCTTCAAATGGCGTGGTTTCCAATGCTTGTGCTAAGCCATATTCACGCATGCCATATATTAGCCCAAAGTTAATTGTTTTGGCATATCGGCGTTGTTCATTGGTCACTTCATCTTGAGGAAGGCTGAAGATTTCAGCAGCTGTTCTTCGGTGAATGTCTTGCCCATGATTAAACGCATCAATCAAATTGCTGTCTTGGGATAAATGAGCCATGATGCGCAATTCGACTTGGGAGTAATCGGCAGAAACGATTTGGTAGCCTTCGGGGGCAATAAATGCTCGACGGACACGGCGACCATCTTCCGTTCGAATTGGAATGTTTTGCAAGTTCGGGTTGTTGCTGGCTAATCGACCTGTAATAGCAACTGCTTGTGCATAAGTCGTGTGCACACGTCCTGTTGTTGGGTTAATAAGTGTGGGGAGCTTATCGGTGTAGGTCGATTTTAATTTACTGATACTGCGAGTTTGTAAAATAATTTTTGGCAATGGGTAATCCAGTGCTAATTTCTCTAGCACTGATTCATTGGTTGATATACCACCTGAAGGCGTTTTTTTAAGGCCTTTGGTTGGGATTTCTAGTTTGTTAAATAAGATTTCTTGTAGCTGTTTTGGCGAGTTTAAGTTAAATGGTTGTCCTGCTAGCTCATATGCTTGCTGTTCGAATGCCAGTAACTCAGTACCTAAGTGATGACTTTGTTTGTCTAGTTCTGGTTTATCAATTAGTACGCCATGGCGCTCCATTTCAAATAGGACTTGAGATAAAGGCAATTCTAATTCTAAATAGATTTTCTTTTGCTCAGCATCCATGTGCTCTAAGAGAAGCAAGTGTAATCTTAAAGCTAAATCCGCATCTTGTGATGCATATTGTGTTGCATTTGGAATGTCAATGTCAGCAAAACTTAGCTGCTTTGCGCCTTTGCCACATAGGCTTTCATAGGTAATGGTGCTAATCCCTAAATGACGTTCTGCAAGTTCATCTAAGCTGTGTCCTAAATGGCTTTCTACAATATAAGAAGCCAGCATGCTGTCACCAGTAATTCCTGCGAGGTGAATACCATGATTGGCAAAGATATGTTGGTCGTATTTGATGTTTTGACCAATTTTGCCTAGGGTTGCACTTTCTAGGTAGGGCTTTAAGGTATCCAGTGTTTCTTTAAGTGGAAGCTGCTCTTCACCTAAAGTTGCATGGTGAGCAAGGGGGATGTAAATAGCATCACCTGGTGCAAAAGCCATGCTTAAACCAATAATTTTGGCTTCTTGGACATTTAGGCTGGTTGTTTCTGTATCTAAGCCAATTTCCTGTGCTATTTTTAGGCGCTCAATTAACTGATTTAAGGCTTCTGTTGTGGTAACTGCTTGGTAGTTTGTGATAACGGAATAATCATATTGGCTAGCATCAATGGTTTGGCTAGCAGGCTGTTTATTCGTATTCGATGCTTTTTCTGAGTCACCGAATAAATCTGCTTGAGGTTTAGATGAAGAAGAGGAGTCTGATATTTTCTTTTTTGTTTCTTCTAACCACTTTTTAAAACCAAGTGCTTCAAATTTTTCTAGTAGAGTCGGTAGGTTGTCAGCATTGAAATGTAAGTCTGTTAAACCATTGGGTAGGGCTTGAGTTAGGTCAACATCATCTTTAATGGTGATAAGTTCATAAGAAAGAGGCAAGTGTTCTAAAGCCGCTTGTAAATGTTCGCCTACCTTCCCTTTGATTTCACTTGCATGATTCATAACGCCTTGTAGTGAATCATAAGCATCTAGCCATTTGACAGCCGTTTTAGGGCCACATTTATCCACACCAGGAACATTATCAACCTTATCGCCAATGAGCGTTAAGTAATCGATAATTCGATTGGGAGGAACGCCAAATTTTTCTTGTACGCCAGCAATATCCAATATCTCATTTTTCATGGTGTTCACAAGGGTGATATTGTCAGTCACCAGTTGAGCCATATCTTTATCACCTGTTGAGATAATGACTTTTAATCCTGCTTTTTCACCTTCTCTTGCTAAGGTGCCAATAACATCATCAGCCTCTACATCAGCAATAGAAATAACAGGCCAGCCAGTTAAGGCGACTAATTCTTGAATTTGATTCGCTTGGCTGCGTAATTCATCTGGCATTGGCGGTCGAGTACTTTTATACTCAGGATATAATTGGTGTCGGAAATTTTTTCCTTTGGCATCAAAAATACAAGCACAATAATCATGTTGATGATTTAAGCGCAAATGGCGGAGCATATTTAGTACGCCATATAAAGCACCCGTTGGCTCGCCAGTAGGGCTAGTTAGTGGCGCCATGGCATGAAACGCGCGATAAAGATAAGATGTGCCATCAACAAGTAATAGTGTTTTCATAGTCCGATAGTGTGCTTTCAGGCAGCCTGAAGGCCATAATGAGGTGAATAAATGAGTTTATTGGATAAATTACCACAGCCTATTTTACCTGAAGATAGCAAAGAATCACTAAGATCCAGAGAGTCTTATCATTTATTGAGAATAATTTCTGAATTTATACAGTCAGGGGAAGAGCTAAAGGCGATTCAACCAGCGGTTTCTATTTTTGGCAGCGCCCGTTTAAATAAAGGGCATGCCATGTATGAGCGGTGTGAAAATTTAGCTAGGTTGCTGTCTGATAGTGGGTTTAGTGTTATTTCAGGCGGAGGCCCTGGATTAATGGAAGCGGCCAATAAGGGAGCATATGCAGGATTGAGCCCATCAGTTGGTCTGAATATTGTTCTTCCACATGAAGAGCGGCCCAATTTATATCAAGATCTTAGTGTGCAGTTTCAGCATTTTTTCCCTCGTAAAGTCATGTTTGTGAAGCATGCTATTGCTTATGTGGTTATGCCTGGTGGCTTCGGTACTTTAGATGAGCTATTTGAAAGTTTGACTCTCATGCAGACCAATACCATTACAAAGCGCCCTATTATTTTAAGTGGTACTGAATTTTGGCAAGGCATGTATGACTGGATTAAAACAACATTAGTTGCAGAAAAAGTGATCAGCCCTGAAGACGTTCATTTGGTAAAAATGATTGATAATCCCGAAGATATTGTTAATGAAATCTTTCAATATTATGAACAAGCAGGGCTTGATTGGTGCGGAGAAAATAGTTGTCATGGATTAGGTTTGTGATGACAGTAAAGGGAAATATATGATTTGGCAGACAATGTGGAATGCAATTGTTTTCTCCATGCAAGTTACTATGCCGAACGTGTTGTTATTAATGTTTGGTATGTGGTTAAGGCATATCAAACAAGTCGACGAGCACTTTTGCGATCAGGCATCTAAATTGGTTTTTAACTGGGCGCTACCAATATTACTGTTTTTAAGTATTTTGAAGAGTAATGCTGACTATGAGCAGCAAGTCCAGTTGGTTTTAGCTGGTGTAGTGGTTACATTTATTTTGTATTTTGGTTCAAATTGGGTTGCCAAAAGGTTTGTCAGTCAGCCTGCAAATCGCGGTGTATTTGTGCAAGGTGTTTTTCGTGCAAATACGGCAATTATCGGATTGGCCTTTTGTGCAAATGCATATGGTCCTAAAGGATTAGCAATTGGTGCCTTATATGCAGGAGCGATGACGATTTTATTTAATATTTTAGGCGTTATTACATTAAGCCAATCATTGCAGCCAGGTTTAAGAATGAAATGGGGAGCTACGATTAAGCAGATTGTGAAAAATCCCTTAATTATTGGCATTGTTGCAGGATTAATTTACAAAAATAGCATAGGCACATTGCCAATTACTTTTTTACAAACAGGACAATTTTTAGCGGATATTTCATTACCAGTAGCTTTGATTTGTGCTGGAGCAACGTTTGATTTGAAATCAATGTTTAAAACCAGTGATATTTCAATATGGGCTAGCTTCGGGCGATTAATTATCGCGCCAGTGGTCACCATTATAGTTGGGAAATTATGGGGGCTGCCAACGATGGAATTTGGGGTTTTATTTATGATGAGCGCATCGCCTGTTGCGGCTGCTAGTTATGTTATGGTCAGGAATATGGGTGGAAATGCCACTGCTGCTGCTAATATTTTAGGCATGACAACTTTTGTAGGAATGTTTGTTGCAGCGATTAGCTTTGCATTACTTTACAGTATTGGATGGTTATAACATAGGCAACAATGTTGCCTATGTTGTCTTTTTGCTACTAAAAGTCGTTATGGAGCCTCATCAACAGATAATCTATTAAACCAATTACCCACCGTTTTTTCGACTTCTTCCATACCTTGGCTCTTAAGGCTGGAGAATGTTTGCACGGTAATCTCTTGTTTTTCCATAAAAGGTTTTAGTGCTTTCTTGACAAGAGACAAAGATTTAATTTGTTCATTCTTAGATAATTTATCTGCTTTTGATAGTAGAATATGGACAGGTAATTCGCGAGCAGCAGAGAACTCAATCATTTGTTGATCAAGTGCTTTTAGAGGATGGCGAATATCCATAATCAAAACCAAACCAATTAAATTAGGTCTTTTTTGTAAATATTGACCTAGTAGTTCTACCCAGTGAGCGCGGATGGCAGCAGGAACTTGTGCATAACCATAGCCAGGTAAATCAACCATAAAATGGCCGTTAACTAACTCAAAGAAGTTAATATGTTGTGTACGTCCTGGTGTTTTTGATACATAAGCCAATCGAGTATGGTTAGTTAGCGTATTAATAGCACTAGATTTACCTGCATTACTGCGACCCACAAAAGCAATTTCTGCTGGAGTGGCTGGTAAATCCTTTAAATGGTTCACTGTTGTGAAGAATTTTGCGTTTTGAAAAAGAGACATGGGTAGAATAAATTAACAAAGTTGGTATAGAATACCACGTTTATCAAATTACCGTTAATAGGGTTAAGATTGCTAACCCCAAAACAGAATAATTAGGGACACGGTGTTAAAAAAAGCTAGTTTTGCTATTTAACACTCAGCTCAGGAGCGCTTCATGAAACGTTTTACATTAATCTCACTTGCTTTGGCTGTTTCTGGCTTGGCTGTTGCAGCGCAACCAAAAGCAGATTTGGCTCGAGGCAAGCAAGTTGCCGAAACAGTTTGTGCGTCTTGTCACGCAGCAGATGGCAATAGTGGTATTCCAACATACCCACGTTTAGCAGCACAACATGCTGCTTATATCGCAACACAAGCAGAAGCCATTCGAGATAAAAAACGTACAACGGGCAATGCAAAAGAAATGGCTGATGATCCTAATGTGGCTGCTATGACCAATCAAGATATCGTTGATGCTGCGGCTTACTTCGCAACACGTTTTCCTAAATCAGGTGAAACTGACCCACGCTTTAACCCAACATTGGGCGCTAAGATTTATCGTGGCGGCATCCCAGAGCGTAATGTGCCTGCTTGTATGTCTTGCCATGGCCCAAGCGGCGCTGGTATGCCAAACAAATACCCACGATTAGCTGGACAACATAGCATGTATGTTCAAGAAGCTTTAAGTGATTATGCAAATGGAACTCGTCAGAATGTTGAAATGAATGACGTTGCTCAGAAATTAACAGCAGAAGAAATGAAAGCTGCAGCGAATTTCATTCAAGGTTTGCATTAAACTTTAGTTGTTAATGAAAATTTACATACCGCACAGTGGCTATCTACTGTGCGGTTTTTGCTACTAGCCCCATGTTTTTTGTATGTTTGCTATTTGGTAATTAGAAAGCTCTCGGCTATACTTAGGCGCGCTGATACTAAAGTGTAAAATTAAATCAAAAATTATTTTGTGGCGCTGCCATCTGAAATCAATGAAGAAATCTGATAAAAAAATTCCATTAATACGCCGACCTTGGTTTGCGTTTCTGAGTTCTATGCGATTTGCCGTTTCCTTGCTGACGGTTCTGGCGATTGCGTCTATTGTTGGTACTGTTTTACAGCAAAATCAACCGATGGCCGATTACATTGTTAAGCTGGGTCCTTTCTGGTTTGAGATTTTTAAATTTCTAGGGCTTTACGACGTTTATGCTTCAGGCTGGTTTGTTGTCATCATGCTCTTTTTGGTTATTTCTACCGCTTTGTGTATGTGGCGTAATATTCCACCATTTTTGCGAGAAATGCGAACCTTTAAAGAGAAAACCACAGAACAATCATTGCGCTCAATGAAGCAAACGACGGATGTCGAGCAAGGCGCGTTGAATACAGGGATTGTGGCTAAGTATTGGCAGGCACAAGGGTTTCAAGTTAAGCAAGTTCAGCGAGATGATGGCGGTGAATTGATTGCTTGTAAAAAGGGTAGTGGTAATAAATGGGGTTATATTTTCGCACATGCAGCTTTAATTATTATTTGCTTGGGTGGATTAATTGATAGCAACATGGGTTTGAATCTGGGTGTTTTGAGTGGGCGTTTAGTGCCAGACATGGAAACGGAGCTAGCTAAAGATTTTAAACCAGAAAGCCGATTAGATGCAGGCACAGTATCCTTTAGAGGGAATGTTACGGTTAAAGAAGGTCAGGCTGCTGATGTGGTTTTTTTACAGGCAGGCGATGGCTTAGTCGTACAGCAGTTACCATTTATCATTGAATTAAAACAATTCTTTGTTGAGCATTACGAAAATGGTATGCCTAAAAACTTTGCCAGTGATGTTGTGGTAACGAATAAGAAAACAGGTGAGAAACAGGAAGCCACGATTAGAGTTAATCACCCGTTAAAAATGGATGGCATTGCGATTTATCAGGCTAGTTTTGGTGATGGTGGTTCTCCTGTTGAGTTCAAAACATGGGATTTGCGTAATGCACAATTAAAATCGACAGATTTAAAAGCCGTATCAATGAATCAATATCCCTTGAATCTTGGTAACGAAAAATATCAAATTGAGTTTGGCGAGTTTAATTTATTCAACGTTGAGGATATGACTGGCGGATTGAATGAAAAGAAAAATAGCTTTGGACAAACTTTGCATGAAGCTCGAGATGTTGATAATAAAAAGAATTTAAAAAACGTTGGTCCAACCATTACTTATAAAATTCGTGACAATGCAGGCCAAGCGAAAGAATACTTTAACTATATGTTGCCATTGGAGCGAGAGGGTGCTCGATATTTTGCTACGGGAGAAAGAGAAGCGCTGGCTGACCAATATCGGTGGGTTATGCTACCAGCGGATGAAGATGATTCTTTAGAAACATTTATGGTGTTACGCAGTGCATTTAATAATCCAGAGTTAAGAAATAAAGCCATTAATATAGCTGTTGCCAATGTTAATGCAGAGCAAAAAGAGTCATTTACTATTGCGATTGAAAATGCTTTGGCTATCTTCTCTAATGGTGGATATGATGCGCTAGAAAAATTTTTAAGTGCTAATGTGCCAGCTGACCAACAAGGCAGAATGCGTGAGTTTTTTGTGCAAATTTTGCAAACTAGTACAACTTATTTATTAGATGAAGCTTTGGCAAATGCTGATTTACCAGCCTGGAAAGATTCTGTAGAGAAGCAAAGATTTGTGACAGATAGTTTGGTCGGATTGACTAACTTGTATCAGTTACAAGCCCCAATTTTAATGCAGCTTAATTCTTTTGAAGATGTTAAATTCTCTGGTTTGCAGTTAAATAAATCGCCTGGTCAAAGTTTGGTATATTTAGGTTCTGTGTTATTGATTTTGGGCTCTTTCTTTATGTTTTATATTCGTGAGAAGCGAGCTTGGTGTCTTATTAAAAATGGGCGTATTCGCTTTGCAATGAGTGCAAACCGTCATGCTCGTGATTTAGAAACAGAATTTCCTGAGCACACAGCTAGGCTAAAACAGATGTCTGAGGACTTAAAATAATGAATAAAAATTTAGAACCACTGCCAAGTCATGATTATTTGAAAAGTCGAGGTTGGCGACAAAATTTAGGCTGGAAAGATTATATTTTTGCTCTGCTGGTTATTTTGGGTTCAATCTATGCTCAATTTGGATTGGCTGGGCATCGCATGGATTACTATGAAATTTCTATTTTATGGGGTAGTGCGGTTGGGTTAATAGCATTATGTTGGTTTTTTAAACCATTGCAGTGGTTTTCGGTTGCTACTTGTGGCTTAGCTTGGCTTGGTTTGCAGTTATATGCTGGTCATATTGATAATAATAATGTTAGCTTTTTCTTGAAATATTTCTTGTCTAGCCAATCAGCCATTATGTGGCTTTGTGTTTTGACATTTTTATCTTTTTTCGCTTACTTGTTTGGTACTATTTTTTCATTTAGAGCGGATAAGAAAACAGGTGCAGTTAACAGTAATAACACTTTACTTTCAATGGGTACTGCCTTTGCCTGGTTAAGTGCGTTGTTTGGCATGGTGGGTTTGTTGGTTCGTTGGCATGAAAGTTACTTGTTGCGACCTGATGCAGGGCATATGCCAGTTTCGAATTTGTATGAAGTTTTCATCTTATTCATGGTGATTACAACATTAATGTATTTATATTACGCTATCCGTTTTAATGCACAGCGATTAGGTGCATTTGTATTTGCATTCCAATGTGTCGTTGTTATTTTTGTATTGTGGTATATGTTGGCACGAGATGCTCATCATATTCAGCCATTGATTCCTGCTTTGCAGTCATGGTGGATGAAAATACATGTCCCAACTAACTTTGTTGGCTATGGTGCGTTTTGTATGGCTGCTGCATTGGGAGTTGCTGAGTTGTTGGCAATGAAATACAAATGGAAAAGCCCTAGCGCAGAAGTCATTGATGAAATCATGTACAAAGCCATTGCCATTGGTTTCTTGTTTTTTACAATAGCAACTGTATTAGGCGCTTTATGGGCAGCTGATGCTTGGGGACGTTATTGGAGCTGGGATCCAAAAGAAACTTGGGCATTTATTGTGTGGTTAAATTATGCTATTTGGTTGCATTTGAGATTGGTAAAAGGTTGGCGCGGTGCTGTATTGGCATGGTGGGCAATTATTGGATTGTTTATTACTGCTTTTGCTTTCTTGGGCGTGAATATGTTTTTGTCTGGTTTACACTCATACGGTGCACTATAAGCGACATTTTTGTGCTGAAATCTTGTCTTTTTGGTATGAGTGCTGATAAACTTTATCATGTTTTTTACTAATTTCAGGACATTTTGATGACAGATGATGAATCGGAGCGATGGTGTTTACACTTTTGCGCGTTTTTCTTTTGTTATCATGTTTAAAGCAGCCTTTCTATAGAGTGACTTCTTGTAGATGATGGCTGCTTTTTTGCGCTTTCTTTTTGGAACTATAACGATATATGGACATTGATCTGAGTTGGGTGTTAGAGCCCGCTACTTTGGTTGGTTTTGTAACTTTATTAATACTTGAAATTGTTTTGGGTATTGATAACTTGGTTTTTGTTGCTATTTTAGCAAACAAAGTAGAGCCTAAATTACGTGATAAAGCACGGATTACAGGATTGGCTTTGGCTGTTGTGATTCGTATTATCATGCTGGGTTTTATGTCTTATATAATTACCTTGACGAAGCCGATTTTTTATATTGGTGATTTTGATATCTCAGGTAAGGATATCATTATGCTGGCCGGAGGGTTGTTCCTGCTCTATAAGGCAACGACTGAGCTGCATGAGAGATTAGAAGGGCATGTTAATTATTCTCAGGTTCAAAAAAGCCGAATCCATGCTTCCTTTTGGGGTGTTGTTGCACAAATTTTAGTTTTAGATGCTGTGTTTTCTATTGATACTGTTATTACAGCGGTTGCAATGGTTGATCACATTACAATTGCTGCGGTTGCGGTAATTGTGGCTATGGCTATTATGATTATAGCGAGTAAGCCGTTAACCAGTTTTGTTGATGCGCATCCAACCGTGGTTATGTTGTGCTTGGGCTTTTTATTGATGATTGGTTTTAGTTTGATTGCTGAAGGCCTTCATTTTCAGATTCCTAAGGGCTATTTATATGCAGCAATTGGTTTCTCTATTTTAATTGAGACTTTCAATCAGGTGGCACAGCGAAATCGCAAGCAAAATGATTACATTAGTAAATCTTGGCGGACTAGAACAGCTGAAAGTGTTTTGGGGATGATGGGGATTAGAGAAGCGGTTTTGGCTAAATCTCATCGACAAGATGTGGGTGGTGATAATGATCATTATGAAGAAAATGAAAAAAATATGATCGTTAGTGTGCTGACTTTGGCAGAGCGCCCAATTTTAGGGGTAATGACACCAAGACAGGATATTGAGCGTTTGGATATTTCTCAGCCAAAAGAAGAGCAGTATCAGGCTTTGTTGAACAGTCCTTTTTCAAGATTAGTTGTGGTTGGAAAGGCTGGAATTGATGAGCCTTTGGGTTATATTAGTAAAAAAGATTTGTTAAGCCAAGCTTTGGCGGAGAAGCAGATTAATATTCAAGGCGTTTTACGCCAACCATTAATTTTGCCAGATAGTTCGACTGTATTGCGTGCGATGGAGCTATTTCGTCAGCAAAGTGCAGATTTGTCTTTTGTGGTTGATGAGTTTGGTGCTGTATTGGGCATGGTGACAATGAAGGATTTAATGGAAACCATCGCTGGTGATTTCCCTGAAGAATATGAAAGAGAAGAAGCGCCAAGTATTGAGGCTCATGAAGATAGAACATTAACGGTTGATGGGACTTTAGAGTATACTGCGCTTGCCCAACAGGTTCATTTGCCTTCTTTGGAAGAGGATGCGGATTACCATACTGTTGCAGGTTTGATTATGGAAGAATTAGAAGCCATTCCTGAGATAGGGGAGGGCGTTGAGTTTCATGATTGGTATTTTGAAGTGCTTGAAAAGAATGGCCAACGTATTGAGCGTGTTAAAATTACGCCGCTTTTTGATGAGGAAGATGAGAAAAGTTAAAATATGGTTGTTCAGAATAAGCCATGGTTTGTATATGTTCTTCAATGTCAGGGCGGTTCACTTTATATTGGTATAACAACAGACCCTTGTCGAAGATGGAAGCAGCATATTACTGGCAAGGGTGCTAAATATACTAAAATGCACAAGGCGCTAGAAATGCGCCTTTTTTGGTCCAATTGCACCGAAACTGAAGCTAGACAAACTGAATATTTATTAAAGCAAATGACTGCCATTAAAAAACGAGAGTTATGGCAGGATTTGTTACCTTTCTTGGTTCGTGATAGTGGTGAAAGCCTATTGCCACCAAAAGAGTGAGAGTTGTTCTCTCATTGCACAAACACATAGATTGAGTGAAGTAAAAATGATTATTTATCCGACAGTATATGACGTCATTGTTGTTGGCGGTGGACATGCAGGTACAGAAGCAGCATTGGCAGCAGCAAGAATGGGTCGTAAAACGTTACTTTTGACCCATAATATTGAAACATTAGGGCAGATGTCTTGCAATCCATCTATTGGTGGTATTGGTAAGGGGCATTTGGTTAGAGAAGTGGATGCTTTGGGTGGAGCGATGGCTTTGGCGACAGATATGTCAGGCATCCAGTTTCGCCGTTTGAATGCATCTAAAGGGCCTGCTGTGCGGGCAACTAGAGCGCAAGCCGACCGTATTTTATATAAAGCTGCTATCCGTGAAGTGCTGGAGAATCAAGAAAATTTGGATTTGTTCCAGCAGCAAGTTGATGATGTATTGATTGATGGAGATAGGATTGTTGGCGTTGTGACTGCTATTGATTTGGCTTTTCATGCTAAAGCAGTGGTGTTGACGGCTGGAACGTTCTTATCTGGCAAAATTCATGTTGGCTTAGAGAATTATACTGGTGGACGAGCTGGTGATCCCGCTGCCATTGGTTTAGGCTCACGTTTAAGAGAGCTTCAGTTACCTCTAGGACGCTTGAAAACGGGTACGCCACCAAGAATTGATGGCAGAAGTATTGATTTTAGTTGCATGAGCGAGCAGCCTGGCGATACACCTGTTCCTGTTTTTTCTGTACGGGGCTCACAAGCTTTGCATCCAAAGCAAATATCATGCTGGATTACACATACTAATCTAAATACGCACGATATTATTCGCACTGGTTTTGATCGCAGTCCAATGTTTACTGGGAAAATTGAAGGTGTTGGGCCTCGTTATTGTCCATCTATTGAAGATAAGATTAATCGATTTGCTGATAAGGATAGCCATCAAATATTCCTAGAGCCAGAAGGTTTAACAACTAACGAGTTTTATCCGAATGGTATTTCAACTAGCTTGCCTTTCGATATTCAAATTGCTTTGGTGCGGAGTATCAGAGGTTTGGAAAATGCTCATATTTTGCGTCCTGGATATGCGATTGAATATGATTATTTTGATCCAAGAAACTTAAAATCTAGCTTGGAAACCAAAACCATTTCAGGGTTGTTTTTTGCTGGTCAGATTAATGGTACGACAGGTTATGAGGAAGCTGCTGCTCAAGGATTGTTGGCAGGGGCTAATGCTGCCTTATACGCAACTGATGATGAGCCAGTGAGTTTCTTGCGAGATCAGGCTTATTTGGGTGTGATGGTTGATGACTTAATTACCAAGGGTGTTAATGAGCCATATCGTATGTTCACGAGTCGTGCAGAATATCGATTGCAGCTGCGAGAAGATAATGCTGATATGCGTTTGACTGAAATTGGACATAAGATTGGTTTGGTTGGTGAGGAGCAATGGCGAGCTTTTGATGAAAAGCGTGAAGCCATTGAAAAAGAGGTGCAACGATTAAGAGGCGTTTGGTATACGCCGAATCAGTTAAGCATTGAAGAGCAAGAAACTGTTATTGGGCAAAAAATTAGTCGTGAATATAATTTACATGATTTATTGCGCCGCCCGAATTTAGATTATGATACGCTCATGAAGTTGCCTCGAGCAAAACCAGATGTTGATTTACCTGAAAATATTATTGATCAGGTTGAAATTAATGTGAAATATGAAGGTTATATTGAACGACAACATGATGAAATTCAACGTCGACAAGGCTTGGATAATTTGAGGCTGCCTGTAAGCATTGATTATGCTAAGGTTAAAGGGTTGTCATCTGAGGTGCAGCAAAAGTTAAATCAGCATCGACCAGAGACAATGGGGCAAGCATCGCGTATTTCTGGTGTCACGCCAGCAGCGATTGCTTTATTGATGGTTCACTTGAAGCGTGGTTTCGCAGGATTCGAAAAATAATGAATGATAAACGATTAACACAGTTACAAGATGGCTTGGCTGTGATGAAACTTAACTTAACTGAAGAGCAACAGCAAAAATTGTTGGGATATTTGGATTTATTGACCAAATGGAACAGCACATATAACTTAACAGCATTAAGAAACGAAGAATTAATGCTCAGTCATCATGTGTTGGATAGCTTGACGTTAATGCCATTTTTAGTCAATGCAAAAACCATGATTGATGTAGGTTCTGGTGGAGGAATGCCAGGAATTCCAACAGCCATTGCTAATCCTGATTTGCAAATTACTTTGCTGGATGCAAATAGTAAAAAAACTACTTTTTTGCAACAAGCGATTATTGAATTGGGTTTGAATAATGTAAAGGTTGTGACTGGTCGAGTTGAAGCGTTGTTAGATCAAGATTTCGATGTTGTCACGAGTCGTGCATTTGCGGAGCTAAAAGATTTTGTCGTTTTGACCAAGCAGCTTTTGGGTGAGGGCGGTCAGTGGATTGCCATGAAAGGTGTTTATCCTTACGAAGAAATTACTCAGCTGCCTGAAGGAGTGGAAGTGGTAAGTGTTGATAAAGTCAGCGTGCCAATGTTAGAGGCAGAACGTCATATGGTGACCATGAAATTAAAGGCATAGTCCATGAGTGCACAAATTATTGCGGTTGCGAATCAAAAAGGTGGTGTCGGTAAAACGACAACAACAGTCAACTTAGCTGCTTCTTTAGCGCATCAAAATAACAAAGTATTGGTCATTGATTTAGATCCTCAGGGAAATGCCACTACCGGTAGTGGCATTGATAAAGCAAACTTAACCAAAGGTGTTTATCAAGTCTTATTAGGTGATAATCCAGTGACCGAGGCTGTGCAGCGTAGTGAAACAGGACATTATGATGTCTTGGCTGCAAATCGATCTTTAGCGGGTGCTGAGGTAGAGTTGGTTCAGGAAATTGCACGAGAAATGCGATTGAAAAATGCATTGGTGGAAGTACATCAGCAATATGATTATATTTTAATTGACTGCCCACCTACGCTAACATTGTTAACTCTCAATGGCCTGGTTGCAGCGAATAGTGTGATTGTTCCCATGGTGTGTGAGTATTATGCATTAGAAGGAATTTCGGATTTGGTTGCGACTTTAAGAAAAATTCGTCAAGCCATTAATCCACAATTGCACATATTGGGCATCGTGCGCACTTTGTTTGATAACCGCAATAATTTATCACAAGAAGTTTCTAATCAATTAGAAGCCCATTTTCCTAATGAAGTTTTTCAGACAACAATTCCTCGCAATGTGAGATTAGCAGAGGCGCCAAGTTATGGCATGCCTGCTTTAGCATATGATGCTAAAGCAAAAGGAAGTATTGCTTATTTGGAGTTGGCAAAAGAGATGGCTATGCGCATTCAAGGAGAGGGTAAATGAGCAAAATGAAGGGATTGGGTCGAGGTTTAGATTCACTATTGAGTACCAGTATTGCTCAAGAAGGTGGGGATGACCGCTTATTAACATTGCCTATTCAAGATGTGAAGCCTGGGCGCTATCAGCCCCGTGTACAGATGAATGACGATGCTTTGCAAACGCTTGCTGAGTCAATTCGTATGCAAGGTATTATTCAGCCTTTGGTTGTGCGAGAAGTTGGGCTGTCGCAATATGAGATTATTGCTGGTGAGCGACGTTGGCGAGCTGCACAGTTAGCAAACTTGACTGAAGTACCTGTTGTCATTCGTTCTATTTCTGATGAGGCAGCTTTGGCAATTGGTCTTGTTGAAAATATACAGCGAGAAAATTTAAATCCCATTGAAGAAGCGCAAGGATTAAAACGTTTAATCGATGAGTTTTCATTAACTCACGATGCCATTGCGAGAATGGTAGGCCGTAGCCGCAGCAGCATTTCGAATAGTTTGCGCTTGTTAAGTCTATCTGAAGTCGTTCAAGACATGTTAATTCAAAAACAACTTGAAATGGGGCATGCTCGCGCGTTATTGGCTTTGCCTGTTATTGAGCAGATTGACGTAGCGAAGCAAGCAGTTGTAAATCAATGGTCGGTTCGTGAAGTTGAGCGTTTTGTTAAAAATCTTTTGGAAAATTTGCAACAACCTGAACAAAAAATAACAAAACGTGACGAGGACGTTGAACGTTTACGTGAGTGTCTGATACATTCATTAGGTATCAATGTTGACATTAAAAATAATGCAAAAAACAAAGGCAAAGTTATCTTGCATTTTAATAATTTAGATGAATTTGATGGTTTATTGGGGAAATTAGGGGTAAAATAAGCCGCTTTAGATTGTATCTGGCACTTTGATGTGCAGGTGCAGCAAAAGATACTACTCGTTGCTGCTGGTGTTAATTAAATTAGCAGCAATATGCGAACTTTAAGATTTGTTAAGCTATCCCTTGACGGCTTGGCTTGTGTTTATTATAGTTACGGCGCTTTGCGGTCTCTATTAAACTAGATTGTAAGGGCTTTAATGTTCAAGTTATTAGGCTATCAAATTACAGCATTGATCCTTGTGTTGATCGGTTCGTATTTTGCACAAGGTCCAGATGTATTGGGTTCTGTGCTATGGGGTGGCTTATGCTACTTACTGCCCAGTCTAGTCGCATCACTTTTTTTGTATTTTACAAATAAAAAAATCCAATATATGGCATTAGGCTTTGTATTAGGTGAAAGTTTAAAAATCATTCTGGCTATTTTGATGATAGTTGGGGTGTTATTAGTATATTCGACGCTAAATTGGTTGTATTTCTTTATTGGTTTTTTAGCGGTCAGTCACGTAATTTTTATTGTTTTTTGGAAATTGAAGAGCTATGGCACAAACGGCAGCTGAGTATGTGACGCACCATCTGGTGCAGCTGACTCAAACAGATCAGCCACAAACAAATATTGTGGATTTTTCTTTGTTCAACTTAGATACCATTTTCTTTTCGGCGCTTATGGGTTTTATCTCATTGTTTTTCTTATGGCGTGTTGCACGAAAAGCATCGGCTGGTATTCCTAGCAGAACACAAGCAGCAGTAGAATTGCTGGTTGAATTCGTGGATAACATGTGTAAAGAAATCGTGCATAATGAGAAATCACGTAAATTAGTGGCGCCATTGGGCTTAACCATTTTTGTTTGGGTATTCGCTATGAATGCCCTCGACTTATTACCAGTGGATTTATTCCCATGGTTGGCAAGCTTAATGGGTATTCATTATTTACGTATCGTACCTACTGCTGATATTAATAACCCAATGGCAATGTCAATTGGCGTACTATTAATCTGTTTATTCTACAGTGCAAAAATCAAAGGTTTCAGTGGCTGGATGAAAGAAATGTTCAGCGCACCATTTGGCCCTTGGTTGGCACCTGTGAATTTTGCAATGAACATTCTAGAATTCTTATCGAAAGCAGTATCACAAGGTATGCGACTATTCGGTAATATGTATGCTGGTGAATTAGTATTTATGTTGATTGCATTATTAGGCGGTGCATGGGCATCATCTGGTTCTGTTAGCTTGTTAGATCCAGTTCTTGCTGCATTACAAGTAGTAGCAGGTTCTGCATGGGCAATTTTCCATATTTTGATTATTACCCTACAGGCGTTTATTTTCATGGTCTTGACTTTCGTTTATGTTGGTCAAGCGCATGATTCGCACTAAAGTTTTGTTTTTCCTTGGTCATACAATAGTGTGTGACCAAGTTTAATTTTTGTTTTTTTACCTTTGTTTTTAAATTTAAGGAGTCCTCATGGAAATCGGTGGTTTGGTAGCTCTTGCTTGTGGTTTGATCGTTGCTCTAGGTGCACTAGGTGCTTGTTTAGGAATTGCTAATGTTGGTTCTAAATACTTAGAATCTTCTGCTCGTCAACCAGAATTAATGGGTCCACTACAAGTTAAATTGTTCTTGATCGCAGGTTTGATCGACGCGGCTTTCTTGATCGGCGTTGCGATCGCATTGTTATTCGCATTCGTTAACCCATTTGCAGGTTAATTTCAGATTGTTTTCCGTTAAAACAATCTTTTTTGAATAACTCTGAATCACGAAGGTTAATGCCGTGAATTTAAATGCAACTCTGATTGTGCAGTTAATCGTATTTGCGATTTTGGTATGGTTTACAATGAAATTTGTATGGCCTCCAATTATCAAAGCGATTGACGAGCGCGCTGACAAAATCGCCGAAGGCTTAGCAGCGGCTGAGCGTGGTAAAAGCGATTTTGCTCAAGCAGAAAAACGTGTTGCAGAAACTCTAGCTGAAGGTCGTCAGCAAGTAACTGATATAGTGACTAACGCTGAAAAACGTGCTGCACAAATTGTTGAAGAAGCAAAAGTAACTGCTTCTGATGAAGCTGCACGTATTTTAGCCCAAGCTAAAGCAGATGTTGAGCAAGAAGCAAATCGTGCTCGCGAAGCTTTACGTGAACAAGTCGCTGCATTGGCTGTGTTGGGTGCTGAGAAAATTTTACGTCAAGAAGTGAATGCTTCTAAACACGCTGAAATTCTAAGCAGCTTAAAACAGGAGCTATGACCTTATGGCTGAGTTAGCAACCGTAGCTAGACCATATGCGAAAGCATTATTTGGTGTGGCACTCGAACAAAATAAGCTTGAACCTTGGTTGGCTCAATTGCAAACGTTAGCATTGCTAGCTGAAGACCCAAAAGTAGCATCTGTTTTAGATGCTCCTGAGCAAGGTGCAGAAAATCGTGTCAAAGTTTTGACCGATTTAGCACCAGAAGCTTTTGCTGATGAACAAGTTAAAAACTTTGTTCAAGTATTGGCAGACAATGGTCGTTTAGCAGTGTTACCTGCAATTTTTGAGCAGTACCAAATTTTCGCTTTAGAGCATAGCAATATTCAAGAAGCAACTGTTTACAGTGCTTTTGCTATGAACGACGAAGAATTTGCTAAGGTGGTTGCTGATTTGCAAACCCATTTTGATACTAAGCTAAAAGCAAACCTCGTTGTTGATCCTGAGCTAATTGGCGGGATTAAAGTCGAAGTTGGTGACCAAGTGCTTGATATGTCTATACAAGGTCGTTTGAAAACTTTGTATGCGACAATGATTAATTAGGAGATGATTCATGCAGTTAAATCCTGCTGAGATCAGCGATTTGATTAAAGCCAAAATTGAGAACATGCCGGTTGATGAGCAAGCTCATAACCGCGGTACCGTTATCTCTGTAACTGACGGTATTGTTCGAATCCATGGCTTATCAGACGTGATGCAAGGTGAAATGCTCGAATTCCCAGGTAATACGTTCGGTTTAGCAATGAACCTTGAGCGTGACTCTGTTGGCGCAGTTATCTTGGGTGAATATGAGCATATCGGTGAAGGCGACGAAGTTGCTTGTACCGGTCGAATTTTAGAAGTGCCTGTTGGCCGTGAATTAGTTGGTCGCGTTGTAAACGCATTAGGTCAACCAATTGATGGTAAAGGTCCGATTAATGCTAGCAAATCTTCTCCTATTGAGAAGATTGCTCCGGGTGTTATTGCACGTCAATCTGTTGATCAACCAATGCAAACAGGTTTGAAAGCAATTGACTCAATGGTTCCAGTGGGTCGTGGTCAACGTGAGTTGATTATTGGTGACCGTCAAACTGGTAAAACAGCTGTTGCACTAGATGCTATTGTGAATCAAAAAGGCACTGGTGTTATCTGTATTTATGTAGCTGTTGGTCAAAAAGCTTCTTCTGTTGCTAACGTGGTTCGTCAGTTAGAAGACCACGGTGCAATGGAACATACCATTATTGTTGCTGCGACTGCTTCTGAAGCTGCTGCATTGCAATTTATTGCGCCTTATTCTGGTTGCACAATGGGTGAATACTTCCGCGATATCGGTGAAGATGCATTGATTGTATATGATGACTTGTCTAAACAAGCTGTTGCATACCGTCAAATTTCTTTGCTATTGCGTCGTCCACCTGGTCGTGAAGCTTATCCTGGTGACGTTTTCTACTTGCACTCTCGCTTGTTAGAACGCGCTGCTCGTATTAGTGCTCATGAAGTTGAAAAATTAACCAATGGTGAAGTTAAAGGTCAAACTGGCTCATTAACTGCATTGCCAATTATTGAAACACAAGCTGGTGACGTATCTGCATTCGTACCAACTAACGTGATTTCAATTACTGACGGTCAAATTTTCTTAGAAACAGACTTGTTTAACTCTGGTATTCGTCCTGCAATTAACGCTGGTATTTCTGTATCGCGTGTAGGTGGTGCTGCTCAAACTAAAGTTATTAAGAAACTTGGCGGTGGTATTCGTTTGGCACTGGCTCAATATCGTGAATTGGCTGCATTCTCGCAGTTTGCATCTGATTTAGATGAAGCTACGCGTAAGCAATTAGAGCACGGTAAAATTGTGACTGAATTGATGAAGCAAAAACAATTTAGTACATTAAATACTGCTGAAATGGCGCTAACGTTATGGGCTATTAATAATGGTTCTTACGAAGGTGTTGAAGTTTCTAAAGCTTTGGCTTTTGAGGCTGATTTCTTAGCTTATGTTCGCACTCAAAACCCAGACGTATTGAAAAATGTTAATGCTTCAGGTGCTTTAAGTGGCGATGATGAAGCTGCATTGACTAAAGCAATGGATGTATTCAAAGCTTCTAGTAATTACGGCGCTTAAGAGAGAGCAAGGAGTCTGAGATGGCAGTAGGAAAAGAGATTCTCACCCAAATTCGCAGTGTTCAAAATACCCAAAAGATCACTAAAGCGATGCAGATGGTGTCGACCTCTAAAATGCGCAAGACTCAGGAAAGGATGCGCCATGCGCGTCCTTATGCAGAAAAAGTACGTGATGTAATGCGTCACTTAGCTCAAACTAATCCTGAACATTCAATTGCTTTGCTTGATAGCAGAAATGAAGTAAAACGTGTTGGCTTTATCGTAATTACTAGCGATAAAGGTCTGTGCGGTGGTTTGAATGCCAACGTAATGAAACGTTTTTTTGCTAAAGTGCAAGAATTGCAAGCTCAAAATGTTGAAATTGAAACAGTTTGCTTGGGTAGTAAAGGTTTGGCAGCTTGCCAACGTGCTCAAGTTAACGTGGTTGCAAGTTCAGTAAACTTAGGTGATACGCCTAAGTTGAATCGCATTTTGGGTTCATTGCAAGTGCTATTTGAGCGTTTTAAAAATAAGGAACTTGATGCTGTTTATATTGTGTATTCTGGTTTTGTGAATACCATGCGTCAAGAGCCTCGTTTAGAGCAATTGCTACCAGTTGGTGAGGAAGTGTTAGAAAAAGGTAATGCCACTAATACTGAACACCATAATTGGGATTATATCTTTGAGCCTGACCCTGTCTCTGTATTGAGTTTTTTAGTTCGACGTTATCTCGAATCTGTGGTTTACCAAGCTGTTTGCGATAGCATGGCATCAGAGCAAGCTGCTCGTATGGTTGCGATGAAAGCTGCAACTGATAATGCTGGTAATGCAATCAAAGAATTACAGTTGATATACAACAAGTCTCGTCAATCGGCGATTACCACAGAGTTGTCAGAAATTGTAGCAGGTGCAGCTGCTGTTTAGTGGCTGACTGTTTAATAAAGTTAGGATGCGATAATGAGCCAAGGCAAAATCGTACAAATCATTGGGGCTGTGGTTGACGTGGAATTTCCACGCAATAACATTCCTAAGGTTTATGATGCCCTAAAATTGGTTGAGAACGGTCTGACCCTAGAAGTGCAACAACAGCTAGGTGATGGCATTGTTCGTACCATTGCGATGGGTAGTTCAGATGGTTTAAAACGTGGTATGGCTGTTGAAAATACGGGCCATGCTATTACTGTACCAGTGGGCACAAAAACCCTAGGTCGTATTATGGACGTATTGGGTAACCCAGTTGATGAAGCTGGTCCAATCGGTGCAGAAGAAAGCCGCGAGATTCACCAGTTAGCGCCTAAATTCGATGAATTATCAAGCGCAACAGAAATGTTGGAAACTGGTATTAAAGTAATTGACTTATTATGTCCATTTGCCAAAGGTGGTAAAGTGGGTTTATTCGGTGGTGCTGGTGTAGGCAAAACCGTAAACATGATGGAGTTGATTAATAACATTGCTAAAGCTCACTCAGGTTTATCTGTGTTTGCTGGTGTGGGTGAGCGTACTCGTGAAGGTAATGACTTCTATCACGAGATGAAAGACTCAAACGTACTAGATAAAGTAGCAATGGTTTATGGTCAAATGAACGAACCTCCAGGTAACCGTTTACGCGTTGCTTTGACTGGTTTGACTATGGCTGAATACTTCCGTGATGAAAAAGATGCTAGCGGCAAAGGTCGTGACGTATTGTTCTTCGTGGATAATATTTACCGTTACACATTAGCGGGTACTGAAGTATCTGCATTGTTAGGTCGTATGCCTTCTGCAGTAGGTTACCAACCAACATTGGCTGAAGAAATGGGTCGTTTGCAAGAGCGCATTACTTCAACTCAAACTGGTTCGATTACATCTATTCAAGCAGTATATGTACCTGCGGATGACTTGACGGATCCGTCTCCAGCAACAACATTTGCTCACTTGGATGCGACTGTCGTATTGAGTCGTGATATTGCTTCTTTGGGTATTTACCCAGCTGTTGATCCATTGGATTCAACTTCTCGCCAATTAGATCCTATGGTTCTAGGTGAAGAGCATTATTCTGTAGCACGTGGTGTACAAACTACTTTGCAAAAATACAAAGAATTGCGCGATATTATTGCAATTTTGGGTATGGATGAGTTGTCAGATGAAGACAAATTGACTGTTATGCGTGCGCGTAAAATTCAACGTTTCTTGTCTCAACCATTCCACGTAGCTGAAGTATTTACTGGTTCTCCTGGTAAATATGTATCTTTACGTGACACTATTGCAGGCTTTAAAGCAATCTTGAACGGTGAATTCGATCACTTGCCAGAACAAGCGTTCTACATGGTAGGTGGAATTGAAGAAGCTGTTGAGAAAGCAAAAACCTTAGGCTAAGGAGGCAAGCATGACTACCATGCAAGTTGAAGTGGTTAGCAATGAACAAAACATCTACTCAGGCGAAGCTACTTTTGTTGTAGTGCCGACTGAAAATGGTGAGTTGGGCATTTATCCACAGCACACGCCGATTATGAGTAAGGTACGCCCTGGCGTATTGCGTCTGCAAGTGCCTGGCCAAGCTGAAGAAGTTATGGTTGCGATTTCTGGTGGTTTAGTTGAAGTACAACCAGATAAATTAACACTTTTAGCTGATGTGGCTGTACGCAGTGAAGAGTTAGATGAAGAACGTGCTAATTTAGCATTGGAAGAAGCAAAAGAGAAGTTGAAAAACTCGACTGATGCATCATCTACTGCTGCTGCACAAGCTGCTTTAGCTGCTGCTATTGCTGAACTAAAAGCTTTGGATTATGTCCGGGCGCATCGCCAATAATGATGGCTTGATGTTTAAAAAAGCCGCTCATCCCTTGAGAATGAGCGGCTTTTTTTATGAGCATCTGTTTTATCACGTTGGGATTATAGAAAAATACTTGGGAAAATAAGAAAAGAGATTCTAATGAACGCAGTCGTTCTTGCTGTGATAGTGATGCTTGTTTTAGCCGTATCGCGGGTACATGTGGTATTGAGTTTGTTGATTGCTGGTTTGGTTGGTGGCGTAGCTGGTGGATTAAGTTTAGTTGATAGTATTAGTGCTTTTCAGACGGGATTGGGCAATGGTGCTCAGATTGCATTGTCATATGTGTTATTAGGCGCTTTTGCAGCAGCAATTGCACATTCTGGATTGCCACAATCATTAGCAAATTTTGTGATAGCAAAAATTGAAAATAGTGCTAGCAGCAGTGCAACCGCAAAAATTAAGTGGATGTTACTGTTTATTTTGTTGGCCATGAGTGTGATGAGTCAAAATATTATCCCGATTCACATTGCATTTATTCCTCTGATTGTACCGCCATTGTTATTGGTATTTAATCGATTGAAAATTGACCGTCGGGCGATTGCTTGTGTGATTACATTCGGTTTGGTAACAACTTATATGTTTTTACCTTATGGGTTCGGTGAAATTTTCTTGATTCAAGTTTTAAAAGGAAACATTGAAAAATCAGGATTAAATATTGCTGATATGAATATGATGCATGCTATGGCAATCCCAGCATTGGGCATGTTCTTTGGTTTAATGATTGCTATTTTTGTGACTTATCGTAAACCCCGTTTGTATGGAGAAAGTGGAACAGGTGCAGCTACGGATAATGCGCCGCAGATTTCCACAGGCCGCACTTTGGTGGCTTTGCTTGCTATTGTGGTTGCATTTGTTGCGCAGTTGATGACCAAATCATTGCTATTGGGCGCAATGCTGGGTTTTGTTGTGTTCATGATTACCGGTGTGGTGAAATGGCGTGATGCTGATGAAGTATTTAATAAAGGTTTACGCATGATGGCCATGGTTGGTTTTATCATGATTGCGGCACAAGGTTTTGCTGAGGTGATGACGCAGACTAATCAAATTAAACCGTTGGTTGATGCCAGTGCTGCAATGTTTGCCGGTTCAAAGGCAATGGCTGCTTTTGCGATGTTAGCTGTTGGTTTGTTGGTGACGATGGGCATTGGTAGCTCTTTTTCTACTGTGCCAATTATTGCGGCAATTTATGTGCCACTTTGTATGAGTATGGGCTTTTCTCCTATGGCAACTGTGGCTTTGATTGGTACAGCAGGTGCATTGGGTGATGCTGGTTCTCCTGCGTCAGATTCAACTTTGGGTCCTACCTCTGGTTTGAATGTTGATGGACAGCATGATCACATGAGAGATACTGTGATTCCAACATTTTTACATTACAACTTACCTTTGCTAGCATTTGGGTGGCTGGCATCTATGGTGTTATAAAAATGAATAATGAATTAGAAGATAGAGTGGTTGAATTGGAAATTCAAGTGGCTTTGCAAAATGATTTGCTAGATAGCTTGAATGCAACGGTTGCTCAATTAAGTCAAAAAAATGATTTACTGCAAGATCAGTTACGGTTGATATATCGAAAAATGACTGAGGATGAAGGCAGTAGCTTATCTAAAAATTTAGCAGACGAAATACCACCGCATTATTAAGTTTTACTTTTTTCAGGCAGCCTATTATTTTAATAGGCTGCCTTCTTTTTTCGGGTCAAGGGGAGATGGTTTTATGTCGGAAACGACAATGAACAGTACATGGAAAGAAGCGGTTCGGCACAGTTTACCTGTGGCAATGGGATATGTACCTGCTGCAATTGCTTTTGGTGTGTTGATGAGTGCTGCAGGGCTACCGGCTTGGTGGGCTTTATTTTTAAGTATTATTGTTTATTCTGGTGCAGGGCAATATGCAACCATTCCAATGTTGGCAAGTGGCGCTGGTGTTTTTGCGATGACATTAAATATTGGTGTGATTAATTTACGCCATGTTTTTTATGCTTTACCGTTAATGGAGACTTTGCCAAAGGAAAAGATCAAACGAACATATTGTTTATTTGCCTTAACCGATGAGAGCTTTTCTGTTTTGACAACATTGCCAGCTGAGATAGCAAAGGCATTATTTACGAAGATTGTTTTGTTGAACCAAACTTATTGGATTTGTGGAACAATGTTTGGTGTGCTGATGGGCAGTGGATTAAATGACTTAATACCTCATTTGGATTTTGCTTTAACCTGTTTATTTGTTGTATTGGCATATGAGCAATATGTGGCTAAAAAAATTTGGTGGCCATGTGTGTTGGCTGTGGTGATGTTTTCGATTGCTAAATGGTTAACGAATGATTATGTATTACTATTGTCAGTTGGATTTTGTGCATTGGCAATTATTGTGAATGAATGGTTACCCAAAAGGGAAGTGCAATGATTAGCAATAGTACTTTTGTTATCGCAACTTTATGCATGGGATTGGTAACGTTTATTTTGCGAGCAGCGCCAACCGTTGTGCCCAAAAGATGGTTGCAGTCTGTATTATTAAAAGCGCTAAATCAGGCTTTGCCATTGTGCGTCATGATTATTTTGATTTTAGCTTCGATACCTTTAAATAGTGAGAATGAAAATTTTGTACCATTGTTAGCGCAAGTTTTGGCGTTGATTTTGGTATTGTTGTCATATATGAAGTTTCGCAATGTACTCATTGCAATGATTGTGGGTGTTGCTAGTTTGAATGGTATTTTATGGTTATTTAATGGATTTTGATGAAGGTTTCAGGCAGCCTAGGCTGCCTGAAGCTTATAGTTGTTTTGTAAAATGGAATGATTCAATAATATAGTTTTTATTTAAGTACAGCTTATGTGCTTGTGTTCTAAACGTTCCGGAGTCCAAGGCAATATATTCACATCCATGTTGTTTCGCAATGTTTTCACAATGGTCTAATATTTGGCCACCATAACCTTCACCACGTAATTTCTCATCGACCACCAAATCTTCAAGAAAAAATAATTTATATTGGTAAGTATTGTGATGCATTCGAAATAAAGCCAAACCAATGATTTCATCCTCATGGCTATCGTCTGTAACCAAGATTAAGCGAGCAGATGAAGCAATGATTTTTTCCAGTAATTGAAAATATTCTTGGAAATTATCTAATTTCGGGCGCAGCTGTTGATGGATATGCCACGCTTTTTCCATCAGTTTTTCATATTGGCGCAAGGTTTGTGTGTTATCAATAGCAATGTAATGTAGATTCATGATTTTTCCTTTGTATGATTATTGTTTGGTTTTTTATTAAAATAAGTGCTACTTAATAGATATCATATGATATTCTAATTATTCAGAATAGAGATATTTATTAACATGGAATTAAAATAGGCATGTATTCTAATGAATAACATGCCTAGTGATTAATTTAAGATAAAAATTAAACTTTAGAATTCATAAGGTTCGATAATAATGTCTTCTGCTAATAAGTCGCTTAAAACAAGGTTAAGCACTTCAAAAAATTCACTATTATCACGCGTTGCTAGCCATTGTTTGCCTTGCAGTGAAAAATGATAACCACCACTTTTCGCTGCTATCCATAGTTCCTGATTAGGAGTATGGCGATTAATAATGATTTGCTCACCATGATCATCCTCTAAAGTTAGGACATTACCGTTTTTTTGGCAGTCAATATCCCAATCACTATCGGCGAGGGCATCATCAATGTGGTCAAAAATGGCTTCAGAGTGTTTTAAAAAATCAGATTCAGTCATTATGTATTTGTCTATGTTCAAGAATTTGTTAAGATACTTTTTCGCTGGCATGCTCTTTGTTATGATGTGACAGCAATGTTTTGTATATTACGTACTATCTTGCCATAGCATGGGAAAACATTAAAGTTTATTTGCAATTTAAAAGGAGTAAGGCTTGTGAAGCCTGTTTGGTTAACAATTTTAGCGGGTTTATTATTAAGCGCTTGTGGATTTAAAGGTGATTTATATTTGCCAAAGGAAGATGATAAAAGTCAGTTTGGTGTCATTCAAACTGGAATAGGCATCAACCAAGATATTGAAAAGCCGACCATCCAAGAAAACTCATCAGTCAATACCATCGATTAAAGAAAAGAACTAACATGACGAAACTGAATGAAAAAAATCAAATGTTACACATGGAAAATGTATGCTTAGCTGAACTTGCAAAAACATATAGCACGCCATTGTATGTTTACAGTGAGGCTGCGTTAACACAAGCTTATCAAGCGTATGAGCAAGCTTTTGGTCATTTAAATACATTGGTTTGTTATGCAGTTAAAGCCAATGGCAACCTAAGTGTGCTAAAACACTTTGCTAAACTAGGTACAGGTTTTGATATTGTTTCTGGTGGAGAATTAGAGCGCGTACTTGCTGCTGGCGGTGATGCCAATAAAACCATTTTTTCTGGTGTGGCAAAAAGCGAAGAAGAAATAGCTTACGCATTAGAAGTTGGCGTGCGTTGTTTTAATGTTGAATCAATCAATGAACTTGATCGCATTAATCAGGTAGCTGAAGCATTGGGGAAAAAAGCACCGATTTCATTGCGTATTAATCCAGATGTTGACCCAAAAACCCATCCTTATATTTCAACAGGTTTAAAAGCCAATAAATTTGGTATTGCTTTTGATGATGCATTAGGTGCTTATGCTTATGCACAGCAATTGCCATACTTAAATATTATCGGTATTGACTGCCATATTGGTTCTCAATTAACTGATTTATCACCATTAATTGAAGCATTTGAGCGCTTGTTAGTGTTGATTGATGCCTTAAAAGCAGGTGGTATTGAGTTAATGCATGTTGATTTGGGTGGTGGTGTTGGTATTGTATATGATGATGAAGAAGTACCTGATTTACATCATTACGCACAAGCCATTAGCGAAGGTTTGCAAAGCCGTGGATTATCGTTGGTATTAGAACCTGGTCGCAGTTTGGTTGGTAATGCTGGTGTCTTATTAACCAAAGTGGAGTTCATCAAAAGCAGCGAAGAGAAGAACTTTGTGATTGTTGATGGTGCCATGAATGATTTAATGCGCCCAGCTTTATATGATGCATATCATGCCATTACGCCTATTTTGCTTCGTGATGACGTGCAAAAAATAACAGCAGATGTGGTAGGTCCTGTTTGTGAAACTGGTGACTTCTTGGGTAAAAAACGTGAGTTGAGCGTGTTGGAAGGTGATATTCTTGCCGTGCAATCTGCAGGTGCTTACGCATTTTCAATGGCAAGTAATTACAATAGCCGCCCACGAGCTGCAGAAGTCATGGTTTCGGGAAGCGAGTATCGCCTGATTCGTGATAGAGAAACAGTGTCAGATTTATTGCGCTTAGAAAAAGAATGTTTATAATTTTCTGATGATAAACGATATAACCCAGATAATCATTATCTGGGTTTTTTATTGATTGAATCCATTATTTTTTGAAAATTTAAAAAATTTATTTTGTTTAAATATAGTATAGGGTAGTATACTATTGTGGTTATTTAACGAACTGGTTAAGTATTTATGCCAAAGCAAGTTGAAGATAAAAAAAGAATTTTGACACGTGTTCGACGCATTAAAGGACAAACGCAAGCCATTGAAACAGCATTGGAAAATGGTGTGGATTGTGGTGCTATTTTGCAGCAAATTTGTTCTGTGCGTGGAGCAGTGAACGGGTTAATGAATGAGCTTTTAGAAGTTCATTTGAAAGATACCTTGGTTTCTGGTGAAACATCAGAAGAAGAACGCAGTTTAGAATTGGTCGAAGTTTCGAAAATTCTAAAATCATATTTGAAATAAATGTTTAACGGGAGATATCCGATGAAATCACGCGCAGCTGTTGCATTTGGTCCAGGCGAACCACTGAAAATTGTTGAAGTGGATGTTGAGCCACCAAAAAAAGGTGAAGTATTAATTAAAATTTCGCATACAGGTGTTTGTCATACTGATGCATTTACATTGTCAGGTGATGACCCTGAAGGTGTTTTTCCTGCGATTTTAGGTCATGAAGGCGCTGGTGTGGTGGTTGAAGTGGGCGAAGGTGTTACTTCAGTAAAACCGGGTGATCATGTTATTCCACTTTATACTGCAGAGTGTGGCGAGTGTTTGTTCTGTCAGTCAGGAAAAACGAATTTGTGTACTTCTGTTCGTGCAACACAAGGCAAAGGTTTAATGCCTGATGGCACAACACGTTTTTCTTACAATGGTCAGCCAATTTATCATTACATGGGCTGTTCAACATTCAGTGAATATACTGTTGTGGCTGAAGTATCGTTGGCGAAAATTAATCCAGAAGCCAACCATGAGCAAGTGTGTTTGTTAGGCTGTGGTGTCACAACAGGCATTGGCGCCGTACACAATACAGCGAAGGTACAAAAAGGCGATACGGTTGCTGTTTTTGGTTTGGGTGGAATTGGTTTAGCCGTTGTGCAAGGTGCTCGTCAAGCCAATGCTGGACGAATTATTGCCATTGATACTAATCCAGACAAATTTGCCTTAGCGAAAGAGTTTGGTGCAACTGATTGCATTAATCCAAAAGACTATGACAAGCCAATTCAAGAAGTGATTGTGGAAATGACAGGTTGGGGCGTAGACCACTCATTTGAATGTATTGGTAATGTGAATGTGATGCGTTCAGCATTAGAGTGCGCTCATCGTGGTTGGGGGCAGTCAGTTATTATTGGTGTTGCTGGTGCGGGACAAGAAATTTCAACACGTCCATTCCAATTGGTAACTGGTCGTAAGTGGATGGGTTCTGCATTTGGTGGTGTGAAAGGCCGTACACAATTACCAGGTATGGTTGAAGATGCGATGAAAGGTGATATTCAACTTGAGCCATTTGTAACGCATACCATGAAATTAGACGACATCAATGAAGCTTTTGATTTGATGCATGAAGGTAAATCAATTCGCACAGTGATTCATTACGATTAATTTATTGTGTTAATGAATGCACGCTATTTTGCAATGAATAGCGTGCATTAGATTGTTATTATTTTACTGGAGGAATATATGGAACGTATTGAACATCATGCAAGTTTTGGTGGTTGGCAAGATGTGTACCAACATCAATCAAGTACTTTAAATTGCCAGATGAGATTTGCAGTATATTTGCCAGATTGCGCTGAAAATAAAAAATTACCTGTTTTGTATTGGTTATCAGGGCTAACTTGTAATGAACAAAATTTTATTACCAAAGCCAATGCACAGAAATATGCCGCAGAACATCAAGTGATTATTGTTGCGCCAGATACCAGCCCTCGAGGTGAAAATGTTGCGAATGATGAGGCTTATGATTTAGGGCAAGGCGCAGGATTTTATTTGAATGCAACTCAAGCGCCTTGGAATGAGCATTTTCGTATGTATGATTACATCGTAGAAGAATTGCCAGCGCTGATTGAAGCCCATTTTCCTGCGAATGAAAAACGTGGCATTTTGGGACATTCAATGGGCGGACATGGTGCATTGATGATTGCTTTGCGTAATGCTGAACGTTATCACAGCGTTTCTGCATTTGCTCCTATTACCGCTCCTTCATTGGTGCCTTGGGGACAAAAGGCATTTCAAGCTTATTTGGGGGATAACCAAGAAGCATGGAAAAACTATGATGCGACAGAACTGGTTAAAAAAATGGGTAGCCAATTGCCTATTTTGATTGATCAAGGTGCTGGTGATGATTTCTTAGCCAATCAACTACAGCCAGAACATTTTGTGGTAGCTTGTCAGGAAAATGGTGTTGATTTGCAGTTAAATATGCGTGAAGGCTATGATCATAGTTACTATTTTATTGCTAGCTTTATTGGAGAGCATATTGCTTTTCATGCGAAGCAATTGCATGCTTAATAGATTTATTCAGTAGATTTAATGGGTTAGCATTGCGTTAAGTATGTGTTAATCCAAATGGAATGAGCTTGAGTGTTTTCAATGATTGAGAAAATATTCAGGCTCAATTTTTATTGAATCTTTGGAATGTTTTAATCGGGATAATATTGAAATATTCCGGATTAATTTATCAAAAAAAGATCATTTAATTTTTAAAAATAATCTTAAAACATCGGTTATACTCTCATTTACCAGTTCTTTTTAAAGCAATAGCTCTAAAGAAGAAATGTAATATTTAAAGAGGGGTTTAACATGAAAAAATTATTATTACCATTGTTATTGAGTGCATTGTTAGGTGCTTGCTCTGCAATGAATCCAATAACATTGACAAAATTTGATGCGACAAGTCAGATTGTGCAAGAAGATAATCGTGTCGTGGCTTATTTTGCTGGTACTGTTGAGGATATGGAATATTCACAAGAGCCAGTTGAAGATGGTTTTGTTCGTAAATTATTGGGTATGACCAAAGATGGTCGTCCAGTGGTACAAGATTTTTGGGCGAAAAACAATCAAAAACAAATTGATCCTGTGGTGTTAAATAGCATGGAAGCTTTAACAAATCCAGAGTCTATTTACATTGATGGTTGGGTTACTTATTATCGTCAAGATGGCACGATGTCTGGTAGAGCATATATTGAGGATGGTTTAGTACAAGGCACGCGACTACTTTATTATCCAGATGGCTCGTTATATTATGAGGCTCAAATCAAAGATAATGAAGAAGAGTCTGTTACTTATTACTACCCAAATGGCAAGAAAGCAGCGGCAGTTAATTATAATGAAGAAAGTGGTATGTACACTGAGGCTTGGGACGAAGACGGCCATTATGTTTATAGCTCTGATGAAGAGTTTGCTATCTTTGAAAAAATCAATGGGCTTTATCGCGGCGAAGAGAATTAATTTACCAAAAAATTATTTGGTATAGTCATTTGCCAGTTATTAAGCTTTATGCTTAAATGGCACCACTAACGAAACAGGAGTGCTGCAATCAGTAGGTTGATTGCGGCTGAGAGAGTACCTAGCACCCGAGGCGGATAATACCGACGTGGGAAGTTTCGGACAATTCATTTTTTTGATAACCGTTATTACTGTGTGTAATAACGGGCTGTCCATATGCTGGCTTCTGTTTCGGATTTTGATAACAGGAGCTTTTTTTATGGGCAAAACAACTGCTACCAAACCGAGCGAGTCACAAGCGTTAGATACATTAAGTCACGACTTGGAAATTCAATTCGCTTATCCTAATTCTAAAAAAATCTATGTGGAAGGTTCTCGTTCTGATATTCAAGTGCCATTGCGTGAGATTTATCAAGATGAAACCATTACAGCCACGGGAACAGAAAACAACCCACCGATTCCTGTTTATGATACTTCAGGACCGTATGGGGACCCTGCTGCTAAAATCGATTTAAAACAAGGTTTACGTGATGTTCGTACTCAATGGGTTAATGAACGTGGCGATGTTGAGCGTTTATCTGGATTAAGTAGTGAATATGGTCTTGAGCGTTCTCATGACCCGAAAACGGCGCATTTGCGTTTTAATCAAATTACCCATCCTTTGAAAGCCAAAGCTGGAAAAAATGTGACACAAATGCATTATGCTCGCCAAGGCATTATTACCCCTGAAATGGAGTATGTTGCTATTCGAGAGCGAATGAAATTGGATGAGTTGCATAAGAATCCAGAATATCAAATGCTATTAAAACAGCATCCTGGTTTTGATTTTGGTGCCAACTTGCCAAAACATCCTGATGATATTACGCCTGAATTTGTGCGCCAAGAAATTGCTGCTGGTCGTGCGATTATCCCTGCCAATATTAACCATCCTGAATTAGAGCCAATGATTATTGGTCGTAATTTCCGTGTGAAAATTAATGGTAACTTGGGTAATTCTGCAGTGACATCTTCATTGACTGAAGAAGTCGAAAAAATGGTTTGGTCGCTTCGTTGGGGCGCAGATACCATTATGGATTTATCAACAGGTGAGCACATTCATGAAACACGAGAGTGGATTATTCGCAATTCACCTGTGCCAATTGGTACTGTTCCTATTTATCAAGCATTAGAAAAAGTAGGCGGTATTGCGGAAGATTTAACATGGGAATTGTTCCGTGATACGTTAATTGAACAGGCTGAGCAAGGCGTTGATTACTTCACGATTCACGCTGGAGTGTTGTTGCGTTATGTTCCAATGACGGCGAAGCGATTAACAGGAATTGTTTCTCGTGGTGGCTCGATTATGGCGAAATGGTGTTTAGCACACCATCAAGAAAATTTCTTATATACGCATTTTGATGACATTTGTGAAATCATGAAAGCTTATGATGTGTCATTCTCTTTGGGGGATGGATTACGTCCAGGTTGTTTGGCAGATTCAAATGATGAAGCGCAGTTTGGCGAATTGCATACTTTAGGTGAGTTGACTGCAAAAGCATGGAAACATGATGTGCAGGTGATGATTGAAGGTCCTGGTCATGTGCCATTGCAGCGTATTAAAGCCAATATGGATGAAGAGCTACAGCATTGCTTTGAAGCGCCATTTTATACGCTTGGGCCATTGGTAACTGATATTGCTCCTGGTTATGATCACATTACCAGTGGGATTGGCGCGGCGAATATTGGTTGGTATGGTACATCTATGCTTTGCTATGTAACGCCAAAAGAACATTTGGGTTTGCCTGATAAGGAAGATGTGCGTACGGGCATTATTACTTATCGCATTGCTGCTCATGCAGCGGATTTGGCAAAAGGTTGGCCTGGTGCGCAGTTGCGTGATAATGCTTTGTCGAAAGCTCGTTTTGAGTTTCGTTGGCGAGATCAGTTCCGTTTGGGTTTAGACCCTGAGCGTGCGGAAAGTTACCATGATCAAACGTTGCCGGCAGAGGGCGCTAAAGTGGCTCATTTCTGTTCGATGTGTGGTCCTAAATTCTGTTCAATGAAGATTACGCAGGAAGTGCGTGATTATGCAGCGACTCAAGAAGCCATGCAGGAAAAATCAATTGAGTTCGTGAAATCAGGTAGTAAGATTTACAGTTAATTGTGTTTGAGGAGCATGTGCTTTACTTATAAGATATGCTAAGTATTTTGTTAGAATATTAGTATTTAAAAATTAGGGAAAGTACATGCTTAAGAAAAAGAAACAATCTGCTTCGCAGATTTGTCTTTCATTGGCATTTGTTGTTGCTGCCATTGGAAGTTTGTTGATGACATTAAATTGGCAAGCTCAAAATATTGTTGCTTTTGCAGGTGTTTTGATTATGTTTTTGGCGGCAATTGTTGCCATTATTGGCGTGGCATTGGCGCTCAAAGAAAAAAATGGGCAATTGATTGTGAAAAATATCATTGTCATGATGTGGGCAGTATTATTACCTTTAATTTTATTGGTGCGTCAGGTCTCCTAATGTTTTCGGGAGCGTAAAGTATGGAATTTTCTATTGTTGGTGGTGGCTTGTTGGGGCGGTTAATTGCATGGCAATTGGCACAGCAAGGCGCACAAGTTCATTTGTATGATAAGGCGGATAAAGAAGGCACTGCCGCAGCAGCGTATGTGGCAGCTGCTATGTTGGCACCTTTGGCTGAGGCGATTGAGTCAACACCGTTGGTCACTGATTTGGCTTGGCAAAGTTTATCGTTGTGGTCGAAGTGGATACCGCAGTTTTCTTCGCCAGTTTTTCATCAGCAAGCAGGTAGCTTGATTGTTTGGCACCAACAGGATAAGCCTTTGGCTATTGATTTTCAGCATCATTTGGAGCGTTGTCATGGCGTAAGCAGTGATGATTGGGGTGTGATTGATGGCTCAGTGGTGGGTGAGTTAGAGCCTCAGTTATCAGGTCGTTTTAGACAGGGTTTGTTATTGAAAACCGAAGGGCAGTTGGATAATCGACAAGTGCTGTTAGCTTTGGCTGAGATGCTTGAAGAGGCGGATGTACATTGCCATTGGCAGCAGGAAATTTCAGAACAGGATTTTGAGAACCTTGCTGGTGTTGTGATTGATTGTCGTGGTGTTGGTGCAAAACAGGCTTGGCATCATATTATGGATGGTTCGCGTTTGCGTGGTATTCGTGGCGAAGTGGCTCGTGTTTATGCGCCTGAGGTGGTATTGAATCGTCCTGTTCGTTTATTGCATCCTCGTTATCCATTGTATATTGCACCTAAAGAAAATCATATTTTTGTGATTGGTGCTACGCAGCTGGAAAGTGAAGACGATGGTCCAGTTGCAGTTCGTTCTGGCTTGGAATTGTTATCGGCTTTATACGCTGTTCATCCGGCTTTTGGTGAAGCTCGAATATTAGAATTAGCCAGTGGGCTACGTCCAACATTGAGTCACCATGATCCAGAAATTCGTTATTTAAAAGATAGCCATGTTATCGAAGTAAATGGTTTATTCCGTCATGGTTTTATGATTGCACCGGCGGTGAGTCAAGCTGCAGTTCATTTAGCCATTATGGTTGCAAAAAAAATGGTATTACCAATGCAAGATGATGTGAGTGGTATGCCTTATCAGGTAATTGAGGGGGAGTGATGAGTATTCAGATTGTGGTAAATGGGCAAAATTTTGAACTAAATGGGCAGTCTATTGCGGATGTGGTAGTACAAATGGAGCCAAATAAGCCTTTTGCTGTGGCTGTGAATACGCAGTTTGTTCCTAAAGGTAGTTATGAAACGGTGGTTTTGCAAGCAGGTGATGTGGTGGATATTGTTAATCCAATTGTGGGCGGTTAAAGATGGATAGCAATTTGGTTTTATATGGTGAAATATTTCAAAGCCGGATGCTTTTAGGTACGGCTGCTTATCCTAGTCCGGTAGTGATGCAACGAACATTGCAAGCAGTGAATCCTGCGATGGTAACGGTTGCTTTGCGTCGCTCTAGTCATTATGGGGAAGCAAGTGGCCAGGGGTTTTGGGAGTTGTTGCAAACTTTGAATGTGCCTATTTTGCCGAATACGGCAGGTTGTTTGTCAGCGCAAGAAGCGGTTACAACGGCTCAAATGGCTCGAGAGGTATTTGAAACGGATTGGATTAAGCTGGAATTAATTGGGGATGATGCGACGTTACAACCTGATGTGTTCCAGTTGGTGGAAGCAGCAGAAGTTTTAATTCGAGATGGGTTTAAGGTTTTGCCATATTGTACGGAAGATTTAATTGCTTGCCGACGATTGCTTGATGTTGGTTGTGAAGCATTAATGCCGTGGGGCGCTCCGATTGGAACAGGTTTGGGTGCGACGAATGAGTATGGGCTTAAGATTTTGCGGGATAGATTGCCAGATACGCCATTAATTATTGATGCTGGTTTGGGCGTTCCGTCCCATGCTGCACAAGTTATGGAGTGGGGTTTTGATGCTGTTTTGTTAAATAGCGCTGTGGCTCGTTCGGGTTCTCCTGAGAGGATGGGGATGGCATTTGATGCTGCTGTGAAAGCGGGACGATGGGCTTATGAAGCAGGTCCTATTTCACCTCGATATGAGGCGCAAGCAAGTACACCAACTGTTGGGATGCCATTTTGGCATCAGGAGTGATTGATGAGTTCTATTTATTTTCCACGACTGGTTGCACCTTTGGGTTTTTATGCAGTTGTGCCAACAGCAAGTTGGGTCAAAAAGTGTATTGATGCGGGTGTACATACCGTGCAGTTACGCAATAAAGATTTAACGGGAGATGCATTAAAAGCAGAAGTTCAGGCTTGTGTTAATGCGAGTGAAGGTAGTCAAACCCAATTGTTTATTAATGATTATTGGCAGCTTGCTATTGAATGTGGTGCTTATGGGGTGCATTTAGGGCAAGAAGATATGGATGTGGCTAATTTGCAAGCCATTGCTCATGCTGGTGTTCGTTTGGGTTTAAGTACCCATTCGGTTGATGAGTTGGATAGGGCATTGAGTGTGAATCCAAGCTATGTTGCTTGTGGTCCTATTTATGAAACAACGACTAAAAAAATGGCAGCATCGCCACGTGGTTTGGAGCGATTGAGTCAATATGTTGTTCAGGCTGGTGATACGCCAACGGTTGCGATTGGCGGCATTGATTTAGAACGCATTGATGGCGTATTAAGCACTGGCGTGAGCAGTGTCGCTGTGGTGCGGGGTGTCACAGAAGCCAGTGATTATTTGGCCGCAATAGAAGCATTCCAATCTTATTTTAAATAAAATTGTGTGGGGTAAAATACAGGCTGCCTGAAAGATTACAGGGAGCCTTTTCTTTTGATTTCAATGGTATGATAAAACGGTTATTCAATAATAAAACTGATGATGATAAGGAGATTGAGATGAATTCACAAAATTTTTGGGGTAGGGGAATCCAAACACTGGGGAATGTTTTTTTAAAAGAAGTACTCAATACTATGAAAGTAACCAATAGCACATTGGTGAAGTTTAGCGAAATAAATGATGATGGTGCATTGCCAATGTACATGGTATATCAACATGAAAATGCTGCTGGTGTTGTTTATTCAAAAGATCATCAACAGGATTCTATTTCGCATAATGAGCTAGAGTTATCAAGATGCTTTTTTACTTTAGCTGAGGTGGAAAAAGCCATGAATGATGCAAATGCTATTAGGGCTTTTCGTTTTGGATAATAAAAAAAGAGGCTGCCTGAAACTTTACAGGCAGCCTCTTTTGATTGATTAGTGATACATTTCTTCAAAAGCTTCCACTAATTCTTCTTTTGTATTCATCACAAAAGGACCATGGCCTGCAATAGGCTCATTTAATGGTTCTCCTGTTAAAATTAAAAAATGGCTATTTTCTGCAGCCGTAATATGAATTTTTTGTCCCGATAAATCTAAAATAGCCACACTGCTATCTTCCATGGTTTCTGTATTATTTAGGATGATTTTTCCCGTTAATAGCACCACTAAACTATTATGCAGATTTGGGATAACAAACGATTCCTGAGCATTTTGCTGTAAATGGATATCCCAGATATTGATTGGGCTAAAGGTCTTAGCTGGGCCATCAACTTCCCCAAAATTTCCTGCAATAACTCGTACCGAACCTTGGTTAATAGCCACTGTTGGTATGTCCTCACGATTAATCCCTTGGTAGCGTGCTGGCGTTAATTTATCCTTTTTAGGCAAATTCACCCACAACTGAATCATCTGAAAAATACCACCACGTTGTGAAAATTCAGGAGAATGGAACTCTTCATGAAAAATACCTTTGCCTGCAGTCATCCATTGCACATCACCTTCTTTAATTACACCGCCAGCCCCACTGGTATCTTGGTGAGCTACTTCACCCTGATAAGCCATTGTTACCGTTTCAAAACCTTTGTGCGGATGTTTACCAATGCCTCGAGGTTGGCTTGAAGGTTCAAATTCATGTGGAGCAGCATAATCCAAAAGTAAAAAAGGGCTAATGCTTTGAGCAAAGCGTTTGTATGAGAGTAGGTTTCTAACAGGAAAACCGTCACCAACCCAATGTGTATGTGTATTGCGATAAATACCAATAATATTTTTCATGATGACTCCCATTCTTTTCTAATTATTTCATGTATTAATTTCATTGTATTAGAATAACTAATGTTTATCCAATGAGATAAATTGAAGTAAATGATTAGGAAATTGAAAGAAACAACCATGAAAAAAAGGCACATTCAGTGCCCCTTGTTTCATCAGTATTCTGATATTAAAAACTATAATTCACACCCACTGCAATATTTGAAACAGTCGAGCGTTTGGTCATTGGACTGTCTTTTACCTCATTGGGTAGAAAATCAAATTTAACGCCAGCAGCAATATGTAGATTATTGGTTGCATTAACAACAGCACCCACGCCAACATATGGCGTTACACTGCTACTAGGATCATATCTTGAAACACCAGTATCCCGAGATTCTGATGATGAAACGCCATAGTAATAATCATTGTGTTTCTTGCTAGACCAAATGGCACCAACTTTTGGAACCAATTTGAAATGGTCATTAACTTGGTAAACCATACCACCGCCAGCATCAACATTCACGCCTTTGCTGCGACCTAAAACATCAGCATCAACACTGGAGCTCACGAACATTTTGTTTTGAAAAGAATGGCTAGCACCAGCGCCAACTTCAATAGTGGCTTTACGACGATCTAAGCCACGCAAAGCACCATCAGCATCACCCGGTTTGAAATTTAGCGGTTGATATTTAACGTGTAAATCAACTTTCGTGGCTTTATTATCAAATAAATAAACACCACCTTTTAAGCCCTTAATAAACGCCTTGCCATTTTGATATTCTAAATGAGGAACCGGCACCCAATTAGAATCATCACCAGCATAAGGTTTTTGTTGGTAACCAACACCCAAACCAATACTGGTTGAATCTTGGGCTAAGGCAATTGTTGAAAATGGTAAAGTAAGTAGTAAAGATGCAATAAGCTTATTATTCATGGTTGTCCTGAACTTATAATAAATGTATCTGGATTGTGTATTATGGCAAAAATATCCTTATAAATACAATTTATTGCCATTAAATGCACCACAATGACAAAACCACATTTTATGTCATCATGAAATGAATCAGAATTAAAAAAAGCTACCATATTTGGTAGCTTTTTCTTTCCAATCGTCTTATGGACAGATTTCGTTAATACACGCATCTGTTGCTAACATATCATGGAAGTTATCATAACTAGTTTCAACCATGTTTGATAACGCTTCATCAGTATTTGAACCAACATGAGGCGTCACCAAAACTCGTGGGAACATTTCAATCAATTTCTGAACCACAGGATCAGGTACAGTTTGCCAAGGCATGAATTTTCTTTGGAAAAACTCCGCTTCATTCGAGAACACATCCGTTGCAAAGCCGCTCAATTTTTTGCTTTCTAAAGCACTTAAAATCGCTTCATTGCACTGAATTTCACCACGAGCAGTATTCACCAAAATGGCATTGTTTTTCATCTTAGCAATGAACTCACTGTTCACAAACTTCTCATTTTTGCCAGGAATGTAAGGAACATGCAAGCTAACAATATCACTTTGTGCTAGCAACTCATCTTGTGAAACAAAATCCACAAACTCTCTGGCTTTGTCTGATTCGAAAATGTCATAGCCAACCACTTTAGCGCCTAAACCTTTAAACAAACGCGCCTCAGCCAAGCCAATTTTACCCAAACCAATAATCCCAACAGTGCAGTTGTGAATTTCACGAGTAAACATTTCATCATCAATGACAAAATCACGGTAAGCCGATTTCATGGTCATGTAAGCTGTTTTACGCAATAACATCATCGCCAACGTTACCGATAACTCAGCAATTGCCGTTGGAGAATAAGATGGAACTCTGGCCATGCGAATGCCCAATGAGCGAGCATATTCAACATCAATGTGGTTAAAGCCAACGGTACGAGTGAAAACATATTTAATACCGTAAGAATGCATAGCATCTAAGTTTTGTTTATCTGCAACAGAGTTACCACGCAATAAAACCGCATCATGATTTTTCGCTGTTTCAACATTGTCATGACGTAATAAATCAGGAACCAAAGTTAGCTCATAGTTATGTTTGTTGAGTTTGTTAAAGTACTCAACTTCATTCGATCTGACGCCGTAGCATGCAATTTTAAACATATTCATTTACCTATATGGATTCGTTAAACTTTAAAAGAAAATCTGTTGTACAAGTTCAAGCACGATGATCCAAATGGGGATAAAAACTACCGCCAAAATGGTTGAAATCAAAGAGCCATTAGAAGCTAACAATGCTTGTCTATCAAAGCTAATTGCATAAGTTGTTATAACCGCTGCAGCAGGAGCCATCATCATTAACACAACCACTGCGATAACTTCGTAACTTAAAGTCATAATGCCAGTTGCATGGATAAATAATAAAACAGCAAGAATAACTGCAGGAATTAAAATAACTTTAATGGCAGCATAATACCAAGTTGTTTTGTTTTCAGCAGCTTGTTTAATATTAATTTGACCCAAAGTGGCACCAATTGATAACCAAGCCAATGGTGAAGCCAAACCCGATAAATATTTCATTGCTTGGAATAACCAAGGAGCTGTTTTATCAACACGCAAGAAAGCATATTGATTAACATCACCACTGGCATTGGTAATATTCACTTGTGGCAAATAAGATTGGAATGCCCAAATAAGCAAACCAGCAAATGTTGCGATAATGATTGGATTTAAAAACATTTCTTTAATGTTTTTACTACTCATTTTCATGCCACTCATTTGAATATAGCCATATGAGTATAAAAATACACGATAACTAATATTGAAAATTGAGCTTAGCATAACGCCAACAGGACCAAATATACTGCTGATAATCGGCGTACTAAAGAATGTTGTTGAGCCAAAAATACTCAAGTTTCTTAAAGCAACTTGTTCATCCCCAACATATTTGAAATAGAAAATTTTACTGATAAAAATTAATGCAATGTAAATAATAAAACCAAAGATAAGCAAAGTCATGCCATCGGCCATTTTTTGCGGATCATTGTCTTGCATAAATGAAGTGAAAGCTAAAGCAGGTAAAGCAGCAGTCAATACAACAGTAGATAAAATTTTACCTACTTGGTTATTAAAAATACCAGCTGTACGGAAGTAATAACCAAGACCAATAATAGATATTGTCGAGAATATCGCACCGATAATGGCTGGATTACTTAAGGTTTTTTGGATTAAAGCTAAGATTTCCATAATTTAAGCTCACAGACGTTTTGAAATAGTTTCGTTACCTATATTAAATGTTCAGAAGATGAATAAATTGATAAAGCGCAATGGCATTTATATTATTCATTTATTTAACATAACCAGAAATATAATTAGAAAACTTAACAAAATTAAATTATCTATTGGTAATAACCGCATCATATTATCATATATATAAATATAATATTCCATATATATAAATATATAGATAGCATGATTTGATTTTGTTTTTAATTCAACGTCCTATTTTCATTGTTAATAAAATCAAAAATTTTTTGAATAGTTATTTTTGATTTTATCAGTCTGATTTTAAAGGAATTTTTATTTTTATTTGTACCGGCGACAAGGTTAATGTCGATTATTTTAATCGTGAGTGGTTAAAAATGAATCCTATGCATTTTTAGCGAAAAAGTAACAATAAATAAGATTTGAATATGAAAATAAAATGTTTTCTATGTTCAGAATGGGATTCATCTATTACGAAGTTAATTCACTGACCTGCATATCGATATTTGTTTTTTGAGCAATGGCTGCTATGATAAAAAAACCAAATAACAATGAGTAAACCGAGGAGTTTGAATGGATTCAATGTCTAAACCAGTTATAGCTATTAATGAAGTCGCATCAGAATTAGATTCTTACGTGATTATTGATGTAAGTAGCGGGAATAATGCTAAAGCTGATTATGAAACTGAACATTTACAAGGTGCTTTATTTGTTGATTTAGGGAAAGATTTATCAGCAGCAGGACATTCTCCAGATGATGGCGGTCGGCATCCATTGCCAACATTGGAAGAGTTTTCCAAGCTGTTAGGAAAATTGGGGATTGATCCTCGAACTCCTGTTTTGGTATATGACCAACAAAATAGTGCCAATGCTGCTGCCAGATTCTGGTGGATGTTAACAGCAGTTGGACATCAATTTGTATCTGTATTAGATGGTGGTTTGCAAGCAGCAAAAGCTGCAGGGTTATCGATGTACAATGGCATTGAGCAAGCTAAGCCAGTAGCTGCTTATCCAGCGCCTCCTGAATGGCTATTGCCTTTAGCGAGTTTAAATGAAGTTGAATATGCATCAAAAACTGAACGTCAAACATTGATTGATGTGCGTAGCCCAGAGCGTTTCCAAGGTTTAGAAGAACCATTAGATACGAAAGCAGGGCATATTCCTTCTGCCATTAATATTCCATTTGTAAGCAATGTTGATGCGGATGGGAAATTTTTGCCAATAGAACAATTAACAAAAAAATATGAACATTTTGATGCCGATAATACAATTATCCATTGCGGCTCTGGCGTTACAGCGTGTCAAACATTGTTAGCAATGGCAGCAGCACAATTGCCTTTGCCTAAACTGTATATTGGCTCATGGAGTGAATGGTCGAGCAGGGATTTGCCCATACAAACAGGCGAAAATTAAAATAAAAAAAGCAGATTATTATCTGCTTTTTTTATGATTTATAATTTATGATGCTGATTTTATGCTTAAATTTAATTTTGCAATCATGAGAATCACCAATAGGATAAACGGTATCGTAATGATATTGACCCAAATCCAACCCAAAGAATTCACGGCTTGTCCTGCAAATAGACTGCCAAAGGCAGAAGCACTGAAAACTAAAAATTCATTCATTCCTTGTACTTTGCCTTTCTCATGGTCACGGTAAGCAAAGCTTAATAAGTGTGTGGCGCCAATGAAGGTAAAGTTCCAGCCAATGCCCAGTAACATTAATGAGATAAAGTAATGATTGTAACTTTGTCCCAGTAAATTAATTAGGGCTGAAATCAAAAGTAAGACACAGCCAGCTAAAACTATGTTTTTAATGCCAAAACGTTTAATCAAATGCCCAGTGAAAAATGATGGTACAAACATTCCTAAAACATGCCATTGAATCACAATCGCTATTTTATTAAATGCAAAATCATGATCATGCATGGAAAGCGGAGTTGCTGTCATCAGGAAAACCATAACAGCATAACCAATGACTCCAGAGGCAACAGCAGCAATTAAGATAGGTTGTTGAAATAGTTCCGAATAGCTTCTACTTGGTAACGGGTTGTTTTGTTTGGTTGAGCTTTGTTGTTGTCGAAGTGGCAAGAAGATAATTAAAAGTAAAGCCAAGATGTACAAAGCAAATAAGCCAAAAAATGCACCAACAAAAGCATTGCCGCTGTACCATTTTTGTGACCAAATCGCTAAGTTAGGACCCACAATGGCGGCAATCACACCGCCACTCATTACCAAGCTAATGGCTCTAGGATGTTGAGATTTCGGGCATTCATCTAACGCGGCAAAACGATATTGTTGTGCTGTTCCTATTGCCAATCCCGTTAGGAATGTTCCCAATGCGAAAATCGCTAAGCTACTTAAAAATAAACCTTGCATGGCGACCAATGCACCTACGGCACCAATAATATTGCCAATAACAAAGCCTTTTTTGCGTCCAAATTTTTGCATAAAATGCGCAGCAGGCAAGGTTGAAACAATTAAGCCTAGAAATTGTGCTGCAATTGGAGCGGTAATAAGAGCAGGAGATGAAGCAAGTTGTTGCCCAATGAGTGCTGATACAGCAACAAGTAAAGTGTTACCAGTTGTTAATAAGGCTTGGGCTAAAGCAAGCCCCCAAACGGTTAAAGGCATGGCATTTCTCAGTCAATAAAGTCAATAATAAGTTAAAAATTAGCATTCTGTTGATTTGGTATATAACGCATCTGCTGCACAAACGGCAGAGGACCAAGCCCATTGAAAATTATAACCCCCGAGCCAGCCAGTAATATCCATGACTTCGCCAATGAAATACAAATTGTTTTGTAACTTACTTTCCATGGTTTTGGGGCTAATTTCTTTAACATTAACTCCGCCCCGAGTCACTTCTGCTTTTTTATGTCCATCTGTACCACAGGGTAAAATAGACCATTGGTTAAGGCTTTGTCCAATTGAAATTAAAATATGATCTGGAATATCAGCCCATTTTTGGCTAGCATATTGCAGCCAGTGGTGTTTTGTTAGCCATGTTTCAATTAAACGTTTGGGTAAAGATGGATGCAGTTGAGACAATGCGGTAGATAAGGATATTTTTTGCCCACTTTTTTGTTGGCATAAAAATTGAGCAACATGAATAGAAGGCAAAAGATTGATGGTTAAATATTGTCCTTTTTGCCAATAGCTGGATATTTGCAAAATAGCAGGGCCACTTAATCCTTTGTGGCGAAACAACAAATCCTCTTGAAAGGAAATGGTTTTCTTGCCGGCATTGGTTGATATTTCAACGGGTAAAGAAAGCCCTGATAGTTCTGAAAAGCTATGTTGTTCCCAGTGTTCAAACTGTAGCGGAACCAATGCTGCTTCAGGGGGAATGATTGTATGGCCAAATTGCTTAGCAACCTCATAGCCAAAAGCTGTTGCTCCAATGGCAGGAGCTGCTAAAGCACCTGTTGCTATCACTAAAGCTTTACCCAGAAAAACATTGGGATTATCTTGGATTTTTATTTGGTATTGATTATTTTGATATTCGATATTTTCAATGCTCGAGCCAATTTGCCATGTAACCTGATGGTTGGCACACATTGATTGAAGCATGTTGATAATATCTTTGGCTGAGTTATCACAAAATAATTGTCCTTTGTGTTTCTCATGATAAGCAATGTGATGCGATTCTACGATTGATATAAAATCGTCTGAAGTAAAACGAGATAGGGCATGTCGTACAAATCTCGGTTGTTGAGAAACAAAATACTGGCTGCCATCGAATCCGTTGAGATTTCTATTGGTGAAATTACAACGTCCCCCGCCGGAAATTCGAATTTTCTCACCAATTTTAGTGGCATGATCAATTAGTAAAACAGACAGTCCCTTTTGTGCAGATTGTGCTGCACACAACATGCCAGCTGCTCCCGCCCCAATAATTATTACATCCCATTGTTTCATTCAAATACAACCTACAACGACAAAAAGATTGTATTGTAACGGATTTCTATAAACTAATAGGGATTGTTAACGGATTGGGGATAGACCGCGTTCTAATTGCTCACAGAAGCGTTGCCATTTAGCGCAATATTCGCCGTTGACCATCACTTCAGGATTAATTTGTGGATAAAAACTGTCTAGTAAATGTTGTATGTTTTTACCACCAACAAAAGTACTTTCATTTTTTAGCCAATATGCCCAAGCATTGAAATTTGTGCTTTGTATAATATTGTTAATATAACCTAAGTCAAAATCAATGGATTTAATAAAGTGAAAAGATTCCATTAGGCTATCTTTTACTTTGGTAATTTTTTCCAGTTCATGGATATTTAGTGGCTCTTCTAATATTGCACTAATGACTAAGTCTATTTGGGTTTTTGGTGTAATTTCTACGCCTTGATAGCCACTAACATAGACACTGTGTAAAGTGCCTTTAAACTCATTACCAAGTTCTTCTAGTAGATGCTTGACGAGTGATTTATCTTCAGTGGCTAAAGATTCTATATCAGTGTACATTCTTAACATATTAATTATTATCTATTCAGTAAAAAAATAAAATGATTCGCCTATTTATAAGGTATTTATGGTTATATATACTAACGCGCTTGTATGTTAATGAGTGTTAAAGCAAGGAAAGATTCAAAATAGGATAAAATTTAATTTAATAAGTTTTAATTTGGCATGAAAATAGAATATGATATATAAGTTAATACTGATGATCAAATGACCATCAGTATTGTTATTGGATATATTTAATTATTATTATTTTGGTGGTGGTACTAATTTTAAAACTGTACTGAACGTACTACCTTTACCAAGAGTGCTTTCAATATTTAATATTGCTTGGTGTTCTGCCAATGCATGTTTTGTAATGGCCAATCCCAAACCTGTTCCACCTTGAGATCGAGCTCTGCCTGTATCAATACGATAAAAACGCTCAGTAATTCTACCAATATGCTCTTTTGCGATACCCGGTCCATTATCTACTACGCTAAAGGCTGCAGTATTGGTTTCAGTATTGGCTTTTAATGCAATTTTGATACAGCCATTAGGTTGAGTATAGCGAATTGCATTAAAAACCAAATTGCTTAAAGCGTTGTATAAATCAACTTGTATACCATTGACCCATAAATCAGAATCAATATCAGTTTGAATTTGATGCTGTTCTTTGGATACATTCAAACCTTCTTGAATGAGCTGATGGGATAGCGTAGATATATTGATAGGCTGCATACTATCATGTTTATTATTTTCAAGCTTGGAAAGCGTGAGTAAATCATTGAGTAAATTGAGCATCCTATCGCCTTCTTTTTGCATTAATCCTATAAATTGCTGGCGTTTTTCTGTAGGAATGCTGGGCATATCTGCTAATGTTTCTAAAAACCCATTAATGACAGTGAGTGGCGTACGTAGTTCATGAGAGACATTTGCCACAAAATCAGAACGAATTCGATTGGTTTTTTCTAATTCAGTAATGTCTTCGCTAATCAGCATTTGTAGGCGAGGATCAACTTGAGTATGCGTGATATGCAAAGTGCGCATTAAGTTTTGATGGTTGGGAATTTTAATATCAATTGTAGGGCGCTCTTGTGGGGATACTTGCATAAAAGCATGAAATTCTGGCATCCGCAGTAAGTTGACTAAAATAGAGCCAAAGTCCATTCTTCTATCTAAATTGAAATGTTTTACAGCAATTGGATTAGCCCATTCAATTCGTCCTTGGTCATCTAAAATCACGATGCCATTGGGCATGGCTTCGGCAGATTTATAAAAACGTTGCAATGCTCGTGCAAGTTTTTGTTTGCGTTTTTTTCGGCTTTTTGATTGATTTAGTAAAATATTAAAAACATCCTGCCAAATGCCAATTCCTTTAGGGATAGTGCTTAATTTTGGTTTGTTTAACCAACGAATTAACATGCCTATTTGTACTAAATGACTAATCAACCAGATGATGAAACAAGTGATAATAAAATAAAAACCGATTTGTAAATCGAAAATTATCCAAACAAAAATTGCTAGTCCTAAAACCAATGCAAAAGATTTTAAAGTGTGTTGCGCAAAACGTTCCATTTTTTAGATATAAATTCTTATTAGTTATGATTGTGCAGAAAAACGATAGCCAGCACCACGAATGGTGTGAATAAAGTCATTGAAACCACTGGGCTCTAATGCTCGTCTTAGACGGCGAATGTGAACATCAACAGTTCGCTCTTCTACAAATATGTGATCTCCCCAGACAAGATCTAATAATTGCCTACGGCTATAGATTCGATCGGGATGGGTCATGAAAAAATGCAATAATTTAAATTCGGTAGGGCCAAAGTTAATGGCTTGTCCATTTCCGGTTACTTGACGCTCGTGAGGGTTTAATATTAAACCGTTGATATCAATGATTTCACTGGTTTTTTGAGGGGCTCTACGGCGTAAAAGGGCATTAATCCTAGCGATAAGCTCTCTAGGTGAGAATGGTTTTGTTAAATAATCATCTGCACCAATATTTAACCCCTGTTCTTTATCCATTTCATCACTTCTTGCGGTGAGTAAAATAATAGGGAGGTCTTTGGTGCGTTCATTTTGGCGTAATATTTTGGTAAATTGTATGCCTGATGCCCCTGGTAGCATCCAGTCTAACAGGACGACATCAGGTAATTCTTCATCAATGATTGGTTTTGCTTCTTCAATACTTTTAGCTTGTAAGACAGTAAAGCCAGCTTGCTCTAAGTTAAAAGCAATTAACATTGAAATTGATTCTTCATCTTCAACAACCAGTACAGTCACATTTGACATATTGCCCCCTTCAATAAATTCTTAATTTATTAATCACTGACTCTTAGCATAGAAGGTATATATGACTGAATTGTGACAAGTTCCATTGTTATGTATAAAAACTGTCATAAATTAAGCTTTATGCCGATAGGCGCTACGTAAAACCATATTGTCACGATGAATCAGCTCAGTTTCAGATACATATCCTAATATGCTTTCAATTTGGTGTGACGGTTTTTTGACTAATTTTTGAATTTCATCACTGCTGTAATTGACTAATCCACGACCGATTTCTTCTCCTTGTGGGTTTAATATAGCCACAACAGATCCACGGTTAAATTGGCCAGTGGCATTGCTACAGCCAATTGGTAGCAAACTTGAATGCTTTTTGGATAATGCAATCACGGCGCCTTCATCAACAGTTAGCTCACCTGAAAGCTGTAGATGTCCCATTAACCAGCGTTTTCTTGCACTGATTGGGTCATCACTTGGTGTTAGTAATGTGCCTAGATGTTCGCCATCAGCTAAGCGAATGAGAATATTGGGCTCGTTGCCTGATGCGATCTGTGTTGCAGCACCACTTAAGGCAGCTCGTTTTGCTGCGGTGACTTTTGTGTACATGCCGCCGGTACCAACACTACTGCCTGCTCCGCCAGCCATACTTTCAAGATCAGGGTTGTCGGCAGCGATTTCTGGAATTAGCTCGGCATCCTCATTGTGGCGAGGGTCTTTGTTAAATAAACCTTGTTGATCAGTCAGGATGACTAGTACATCTGCCTCAACCAGATTGGCAACTAAGGCACCAAGAGTGTCATTATCGCCTAGCTTAATTTCACTGGTGGTAATGGTGTCATTTTCATTAATAATGGGAACAATATTCAAATCAAGCAGGGTTTTAAGTGTGCTTTTTGCATTTAAGTAACGTGTGCGACCACTTAAATCATCATGAGTGAGTAGAATCTGTGCTGTTTGAATTTGGTGCTGCTCAAATGCCTCTTCATAGGCTTGAGCCAACCGTATTTGACCGACCGCAGCAGCAGCTTGCAACTCATTGAGTGCATTCGGTCTGCTTTGCCATCCTAGGCGCTGAATGCCTTCGGCTATGGCGCCACTAGAAACCAAAATAACTCGCTTACCTTGTTTATGTAAATAAGCAATTTGTCGTGCCCAGTCTGCTAGTGCAGAGTGATCAATGCCTTTGCCTTCGGCCGTCACTAAACTTGAACCAACTTTAATAATAACAGTATGAGCTGCTTGAATACTATGTTTAACGAAATCCATCGGGGTGCCTAATCAGCTTAGTCAATTTGACGTAATCAATAAAAATATGCAATGAGTGCTTATCATAATCTATGTTAGAAGTATAAGTCGATTTTTGCGGACTTTAAACATTAATTTAGATAATAAGATGAGAAAAAGCCTGCTTAACGCAGGCTTTTGAATGTGTTCACCTTATTCTTTTGGTGCAGGTGGCTCAATTTGTTCTGCATAACCACATTCTTTTTGTGGACAAACCTTCTCAGTACCACGGCGTTTAGTGGTTTTGATGGTTAGTAGAGGCCAGTTACACTGTGGGCATGGTTCCTTAACGGGAGGATTCCAAACCGCATAATCGCAATCAGGATAAGTTTCACAGCTGTAGAATAGCTTACCAAAGCGGCTTTTTCGTTCAATTAAATGGCCTTTGCCACATTTCGGGCAATCAATTTCCGTATCCTTGGGCTTTTCTAAAGGCTCAATGTGTTTACATTTCGGATAGTTTGAACAACCGATGAACTTACCATAGCGGCCACGTTTGTAGACTAATTGGCTATCACATTTAGGACATGATCTGCCTTCTACCTCGGTTGGCTCTTCAGCTGCTTTGGCAGCTTCTTCTGCTGTTTCATTGACGTTGCGAGTGTAATCGCATTCAGGATAACCTTGGCAAGCAATAAAGCGACCACGGCGACCAAATTTAATCATCAATTTATGTTGTTCACATTTAGGACAAACTTCTTCTAGCTCTTCACTGGTAATTTGTGCTCTTGTAATATCTTCTTTTTCAACAACTTGTTTGTGGAAGCCTTTCCAGAATTGATTTAATACTGGCACCCATTTTCGTTTGCCAGTCGCAATTTCATGTAGTTGGTTTTCTAATTTAGCGGTGAAATGATAATCAACATATTGATCAAAATGTTCAGTTAAAAATTTATTAACAATATCGCCAGTATCAGTTGGCATAAAGCGTTTTTGATCAATGGTGACATATTCACGATCTTTTAATGTGTGAATAATGCTTGCATAGGTAGAAGGGCGACCAATGCCATATTCTTCTAGTGCTTTAACCAATGAAGCTTCTGAATAGCGTGGAGGTGGTTGAGTAAAGTGTTGTTCACCATACAGTTTATCAACAGGTAATTTATCACCTTCTTTTAGTGCAGGTAATTTCTTACTATTTTCATCCGCATCATCAGCATCATCCACGTCTTCTTCGTAAACGCTTAAGAAACCAGCAAAGGTTTGGACTTGTCCTGTTACTCTGAAAATACCATCGTTCAGCTGCATATCGACTGTTGTCGTATCAAATTTTGCTGGTGTCATTTGGCTGGCAATACTGCGACGCCAAATCATTTGGTATAAGCGAAATTGATCGCTGGTTAGAAATGGTTTTACAGATTCTGGTGTTCTATACACAGATGTTGGGCGAATGGCCTCATGCGCTTCCTGTGCATTTTTAGATTTTGTTTTGAAAACGTTGGCTTTATTCGGAAGATAGTCCGTTCCAATTTTGTTTTCAATATAATGGCGCATTTCTGTAATGGCTTCTTCTGATAAGGTAACTGAGTCAGTACGCATATACGTAATTAAACCTGTTGCACCTTCTCCAACATCAATACCTTCATAAAGCTGTTGTGCTGTACGCATCGTTCGGTCGGTGGTCATGCCTAATTTACGAACAGCTTCTTGTTGCAATGTTGAAGTCGTAAATGGAGCAGCAGGGTTGCGACTGCGTTTTTTCTTTTCAATCTTGGTAATTTCAGCTTCTTTATCAGTTAGTTTGGCTAAAACTTCGCTTTGACCTTGTTCTGATACGATTGAAAACTGTTCTAATTTCTGACCTTCGAAATGAGTTAATTTTGCAGTGAACTTTTGGCGACCTTTGTGGCTATCTAAATGCAAAGACCAATATTCTTCTGCAGTAAAGGCTTTTATTTCATTTTCACGCTCACAAATCATGCGTAAAGCAGGGCTCTGCACACGTCCTGCAGATAATCCACGACGAATTTTTTTCCACAATAATGGTGATAAATTGAAACCCACTAAATAGTCCAAGGCACGGCGGGCTTGCTGTGCATCAACCAATTCTAAAGATAATTCTCTTGGGTTTTCAATCGCGTCCAGAACCGCTTTTTTAGTAATTTCATGGAAAACAACACGTGATGTATTTAGTTTTTTTAATCCACGTTTGCTTTTTAAAATTTCCTGTAAATGCCAAGAGATTGCTTCGCCTTCTCTATCCGGGTCAGTTGCTAGGTATAAGTTTTCAGCTTCTCTTGCCGCAGCAACAATTGCATCAACATGTTTGGTGTTTTTAGAAACTACTTGGTACTTCATGGCAAAGTCATTATCAGGATCTACTGCGCCACTTTTGGGCACAAGATCACGGACGTGACCATATGAAGCAAGCACTTCAAAGTCGCTATCTAAGTATTTTTTTAGCGTCTTGGCTTTTGAAGGAGATTCTACAATTAGCAGATTTTTTGCCATTTTTATTGTTCGCTCGTGTATTTTGTTAAGTTGTTATTTAATTAAATTAATGCATGGTTGTTTGTCCGTGTATGGCAACTAGGAGCTCATCACCAATTAAAACAGGTAGCTCTGATTTGTGTAGCCATAAAACAACGAGTGTTAATAATTTCGCACATTTTAAAGTGATGTCTTCACTAGGTAGATGCATTAATGCGTGGATAACCATTTCTCTTTGGATGGGGTTAATCGCACTTTGTTTTTCTAAAAAAAGTAATAAATTTAATATTTCAATATCAATATTGTCTAATTCTTCAGTACTAAAAACTCGTAAGCCGCTGGTTAAAAGCAGAGAAAATGAGTCTGATTGATCAGGTTGTATTAATGCATCTAGACACAATAATGCGTCATGAATTGCCTCACCTTCAAAGCCAAGATCAGAAAGGTGCTCACCAAGGTCTTCTCTGGGCGGGCAAGCGTCAAAATCTTGAAACGTTTCAATTAGGTAGGCGATAATATCAAACATTTTTGGTGATCACTTTTTTCAAGATAATTAAACAGGTAGGCGTTGAAACTTACCACAAGGTAATGAGACAATTTTGCCCTCAAGCTCCAGTTGTAATAGCCATATTTGCAGTTCTGGAATACTAATGTTTAGTAAATGGGATAGCTCGTCGGGGTGGATTGGATCAAATCCTACTTTATTTAGGGTGGAGCATTTTTCCTGATTTTTCAAGTCATCTTTATTTAATGGAGATTCGTTTTTAGAATCAGGTGTTATATTCTTGCTATAAGCAGGACTTGTACTTGTAGTCGTGTAACTTGTCAAGTATGGCATCTCATCAAATAAGTCTTGGGTAGATTCTAATAACTTGGCTCCTTGCTTGATGAGATAGTGGCATCCTTTACTTTGTGGTTGATGGATAGAACCTGGCATGGCAAAAACTTCTTTACCCATATCATTGGCTAACCTAGCAGTAATTAGACTACCTGATTTTATGGCTGCTTCTATAACAATGGTTGCTTGACTAAGGGCGGCGATAATTCTATTGCGTCTTGGAAAGTTTGATGCAATAGGTCGAGTGTTGAGTGGAAATTCAGACAACAATAGTCCGTCAGTTGATATAAGGTGTGCGAGTGGGTAGTTCGATGCTGGGTAAACTCGATCAATTCCAGTACCTACAACGGCAATGGTTTTTCCTTCTTGTGTTAAAGCACCTTCATGTGCGGCTGTGTCAATGCCTTCAGCAAGACCTGAAATGATGGTCAGCCCCTTTGCGCTAAGTTCTTGTGCCCAATTGTAGGTGGTTTGTTTGGCTAAATGGGTAGCGTGCCTTGAGCCAACGATAGCCAGTGAGGGCTTTTCCAGTAATTGAATATTTCCTCTTGCAAATAATAGTGGGGGAGGAGAAATGCCCTGTGCAAGCTGTATGGGATATTGGTTATCGTGGAGGGTTAGCAGTTGAGTATTGTTTTTTTCTAACCACTCTAGTGTTTCTTCTGCTTTTTGTTTGCTTTGCTGTTGCAAAATATTATGGGCAGTTTGTGATTTTTTAACTATGGGTATGAGCGATTGGTAATCAGCCGATAGTACAGCTTGCGCTGAATGAAAGTGCTTGAGTAATGCTAGAAATGTTTGATCACCGACACCAGATGTCAATGCTAAGCTAATATATTGTAAACGCTCCTCAGTCATTTTATTTCCCCGTTTCTTTACTGTAGATAGTAAAAAGCGGCTTCTAAAAAGATGCCGCTTATTGGAGATTGATTAGAGTTTCTTCTTTTCGTTCACTTTATAGTTTTCATGCAAAGAAGGATCTGTTGAATTGTATTGATTAGAGTGCCAACCGCTTGGCTCAACAGCATCATTTGGTGCATGTTTAGAGTCAATGGCAAAATCATCTAAGTCAAATCCAGGATTTCTTGCATAATCACCCACGCCAACATTTAATTTACCTTCTAAAATAATGGCATATGAGATATTGTCGTAAGTACGATATACCATTGCTAATGCCACTTCTTCTGCAGGGATAGATAAATATTTCATGGTTACAACTGAGTTTGTTTCACCATCACGATTGCGCTTGATGTTTACACCAGGTTTGATTTTGCGGCTTTTTTTGTACAAACTTAATACAGTACCTTCATCAATGCCATGACTTAAGCCCTGATTTAGTGTAATGGTTTGTAGCGGGCCTGATTCGCTAATACCATCAATAATTGATACGACTTTAGCTAGAACCGGTTTTTCTGGGGCGTGTGGCATAATAGCCATACTATTGTTATTGCCTTCTTCTATTGGCAATAGAAAATCGCCTTCGCCAATCTCAGAGATTGATTCTTCAATAATCAATGGTTGCGCTGAATATGAAGGTACTTTAATTAGTGGATGTAGCTTAGTGTAGTACTCATCATCAGGTAGCTCTGCTTGTTCTTGTTCTGAACGATTGTCTAAAGCAGTGCTGGTTGAATTGAGTGTTGATACAATGCCACTAACGATAATTTCTCGACCTAAAAGCTTATTTGTATCAGGATCTAAAATATCTTTATTAAATCTATAGGTATAATACTTACCAGGTTTTGTTAAACCATAGGTGTAAACGCGATCGCCTTTGTTATATAAAAAACGATGCTCTGGACCCGCAATCAATTTTGGCGCATCTAGCGTTGTTTTGATTGGCAAAACCTGTGGGTAATTCATGAACATGCGATAAAAGTCTACATCAATGGTGCTGATGCCATAGCCTGATGAAACTTCACGCACTTGAGGCGTTAGCTTAATCACAGGAATGCCGCCAGATTGTTTAACACTTAAACGAGGCTGACCATTAACATAATCCAATGTTAATGTTTGTCCTGGGTAAATGCGATTTGGGTTACCAATTTGATTTTTATTGGCTCCCCATAGTTCAGGCCATTCCCATGGTTTTTGTAAGAATTTTTTAGAGATACCCCATAGAGTATCTCCTTGCTTGACGGTATAGCTTTGAGGGGCGCCAGATTTGAGTTTAACTTGGGCAAATGTTGGCGCACTAATGCTTAAACCGAGCGCGCAAAGCAAGCTAAGGATATGCTTTTGCATCGATTTTCCCTTAATTGTAATGATAAAATTAGTTTGTTATCTGTAATAATCTAAGGGTTAATCATAGAGCATTTTCTAGGTTTTGTGTGTTTGATGGCTGAAAAGAAAACAAGAGTTGATGAAAAACAATTTTTTTTATCACTGAAATGACGAAATTTATATATTTATATTAGAAGAGAATGACAATGGCATTGTTAGATATTTTAATCTATCCAGATGAACGATTGCATACAGTTGCAAAACCTGTTGCATCAATTGATGAGCGTATTCAAAAGCTAGTTTTAGATATGGCTGAAACAATGTATGCAGCTCCTGGTATTGGCTTAGCAGCTACGCAGGTCGATGTTCATGAGAGAATAGTAGTGATTGATTTATCTGAAACAAAAGATGACTTGCTGGTGTTAATTAATCCAGAGATTGTTGCAAGAGATGGTGATACTACTTATGAAGAAGGGTGTTTATCGGTGCCGGGTATTTATGAAACGGTGCATCGCTCTGAGAGAATTACTGTTGAAGCTTTTGATGAGCATGGGCAGCAGTTCTCACTGGATGCGGATGGCTTGTTAGCAATTTGCATTCAGCACGAGATTGACCATTTAGACGGAAAAGTTTTTGTTGAATATTTATCTCAGCTTAAGTTGGGCCGCATTAAAGTTAAATTGAAAAAAAATCTAAATCATTCAAACAAATAAGATTTTGAGGATATCATAGTGAAAGTTATATTTGCAGGTACACCTGATTTTGCTGCTGCGGCTTTAAGAGAAATTGTCGCAGCTGGTATTGAAGTGTCTTTAGTGTTGACGCAACCAGATAGACCAAGTGGTCGTGGAATGAAGCTTCAGCCCAGTGCAGTTAAAGTTGCTGCATTAGAATTGGGTTTGCCTGTTATGCAGCCGCAGACGTTAAAAGATGGTGAGGTACAAGAATTATTGGTGGCTGAGCAAGCAGATGTGATGGTAGTTGCTGCATATGGTTTGTTATTGCCAAAAGCTGTTTTGGATATTCCAACTAAAGGTTGTTTGAATATTCATGCATCATTGTTGCCTCGATGGAGAGGCGCCGCGCCTATTCAGCGAGCAATTGAAGCTGGGGATAACGAAACGGGTGTTTGTATTATGCAGATGGATGTTGGTTTAGATACTGGTGATGTTTTGTTGCAAAAAAAATACACTATCAAAGCAAGCGATACTGCTAATGAAGTGCATGATGCACTGATGAACTTAGGTTCTACTGCAATTGTGACAACTTTACAACAGTTAGATGCTTTGGTTCCAGTTCAACAACCAGATGAAGGAGTGACGTATGCTCAAAAACTATCAAAAACTGAAGCTCAACTAGATTGGAGTGAATCAGCGATAGTATTGGAGCGTAAAATACGAGCATTCAATCCAGTTCCTACTGCATGGATGGTCTACGAGGGTAAACCATTAAAAGTTTGGAAAGCTCAGGTGGTAGATGCCAATGGTGAAGCAGGCAGTATTTTATCTGCGGATGAGAATGGATTGGTTATTGCTACTGGCAATCAGGCATTGAGTATTAGTGAGTTGCAACCAGCAGGTTCAAAAAGAATGAATATTAGCGCTTTCTTAGCAGGGCGTATTGTGAATGTCGGCGATAAGTTGGCGTAATTATTGATCAGGTAGTAAAGGCATATTGTGAATTTATCTAAAATTCAAACATTGGCAGCAGAGAGTTATTTGCAGGTTGTTGCTGGGCAAAATTTAACAGACGTGATGGCTGAAGTCATAGAAAAAAATCCACAGCTCGTTGGTGGGCATCGAGGTATGTATCAAGATTTATGTTATGGCGTTCAGCGTTATCGTGGAACCTTACAAGGGATTCTCGCTGTTTTAGTGCCAAAAAAATTGAATATTGATGTGGTTGAGGCATTGTTGCTCGTTGCCATGTATCAGGTTTTATATACTAAAAATGCTAATCATGCAGTGGTAAATGAGGTGGTTTCTGCTGTTGATTCTGCCAGTAATGGGCGCCTGAAAAGTTTAAGTAATGCTGTTTTACGCCGTTTGTTGCGAGAAGAAAGTAAATTGCTTGAGCAGGTTGTAGGCCGTAGCGATGAAGCTAAATACAATTATCCAATGTGGTGGATTAAGGCTGTGCAAAAACAGCATCCTAAATATTGGCATAATATTTTACAAGCAACTCAAAAGCACCCGCCATTAACATTGCGTGTGAATATCAGAAAAACCTCTGTCGAACAGTATTTAATGGTTTTAGAGAAAGAGGGTATTTCTGCAAAAGCATTAGGTGGAGAGGCAGTTGTGCTTGATCAAGCTATTGCGGTTAACAAAATTCCATTTTTCCATGATGGATGGGTTTCAGTTCAGGATTATGGCGCACAACAAGCTGCACATGTTTTAGAACCTAAAGCAGGTGAGCGAATTTTAGATGCCTGTGCTGCTCCTGGCGGTAAAACGTGCCATTTGCTAGAGTTGGCTGATTGCCAAGTGCTTGCGTTAGATATTGCTGAAAATCGATTGCAAAAAGTTACGGATAATGCAGATCGTTTAGGATTATCTGTTGATGTTCGCTGTGCTGATGCTGCTCAATTGGATGATTGGTATGATGGTGTTGGATTTGATGCTATCTTAGCCGATGTGCCATGTACTGCGTCTGGCGTAACAAAGCGCCATCCAGATATTAAATGGTTACGTCAAAAAGAGGATAGTTTGAAAATAGCGAAGCAACAATATGCATTATTGGATTCGTTATGGAAAACTCTCAAGCCTAATGGCCGTATGTTATTGGCGACATGTTCAATATTTACACCTGAAAATAGTGGTCAATTACAAAAATTTTTAGAACGTCATGTAGATGCTGTTTGTGAAAGTGAGCATGTTTTACTTCCGAATAATAAACAAGATGGCTTTTATTATGCGTTACTTCGTAAAAATTAGTCGTTATTGGTGTGCATTATTATTAATTTTATGTTCTGGATTGGCTGTTGCTGAAAACATTACAGCCATCCGGGCGCAGGCTGCTTTGTCTAGTAATGGGCAGTTATCGGTTAGTTCCCGTTTTCAAACGCAATTGCCAGAACAATTGAAGGATGCCTTGCGTCAAGGCTTGCCACTTAATTTTGAATTGAGTTATCAGTTAAATAGCCCAACCTGGGTAGCTTATCGGTTGAAATTGAATCAGATTTTGAGTGCTCCTAAGCCCGTTCAGTACAAATTAAGTTACCACCCAATTACACGCAGTTATAGAGTATCCGTCGGTACTTTGGTAACTGATTATCAAAGTTTGGATGCTGCTTTGCGCAGTGTAGGTGCAATTGTGAATTGGCAAGTTTTACCGAATTATGCTTTGACTGGTTATTTGGCGAATGATGTTAGTGCCGATGTTAGATTGCAATTGACGACTTCTCAATTGCCTAAACCATTTCAGATTAATGCCATTACTGCTAAAAGCTGGGATTTGGATAGTGGTTGGGTGAAGTTGAAGGTTAGTGAGTCATGAAAACGATATTGTTGATTCTAAGTGCAATTACCGTTTTGTTATTGTATGTTTTGATATTGGCAACGGGTAATGGCAGTGCATTATCTGATTACTATTGGTGGTTCTTGGGCTTTAATATTTTATTATTATTAAGTTTATCATCAGTGGTTTTTAGGCAATTGTTGTTATTGTATAGAGATCATCGAAATCGTATTTTTGGCGCTAAAATTACTCGGCGTTTGGTTGTGATGTTCGCTATCGTTGCAGTTGTGCCTGGGTTGTTTATTTTTGCAGTGTCAGCACAGTTTATCAGCCAGAGTATTAATTCATGGTTTGGGGATGAAACCACAGAAGCGTTAGAAAGAGGCGTGCAATTAAGTCAGACAACACTTGATACAACGCTAAAACAGGTAGCGAAGAAAAGTAAATCTGTTGAAATAAAATTAATTGAAAATTATGTTCAATATGGTGATATTAGTCAGGCATTGAATGCATTGCAGAGTAAAGAGATTGAGCAATTCAGTCAGGTGGATGTTTATCGATTACCTGATTGGAATAAAGAAGCCAGTATTGGATTAACATCGGACGAGCAAGTTGCTTTAGATAATGAGGATGAGCAAGAGTTAATGAAACAAGGCTCTTGGCAAAATACTCAAAGTATTAATGGGAAGTTATTTTCGACTGTTTGGATTTATATACCAGAAAATACACTAGGTGTTCCGCAAAATTATGTTATGTTTTTCAGGCAGCCTGTACCTGAAAACATAGCGAATGACGTAACTTTAATTGAGAATGCGCGAGAAAAATATGCTCAGTTAATGTATGCTAAAACAGGGTTGCAAACATTTTTTATTATGACTTTGGTCATGGCAACTTTTCTGGCTATTTTGTTGTCTTTGATAGTGGCTGTGTATTTTGCTAGAAAATTTGTTGCGCCGTTAGCTTCGTTAGCAGAGGGAACGCGTGCTGTTGCTCAAGGTGATTTCTCTCAAAAAAGCCCAGTTTTTCGCTCTGATGAAATGGGAATGTTGTCTAGCTTGTTTAATAGAATGACAGAACAGTTACAAGTGGCACAAAATGCAGCAGAAGAGCACAGGCAAAAATTAGAAGCGCAGAGACATTATTTAGAAAGAGTTTTATCAAGCTTAACGACAGGTGTATTAACATTTGATGCGGATGGTGTATTAAAAACCAGCAATCAGAGTGCAGAGAACATTTTAGGTGTTTCGTTAGCAGAAAAAGTCAATGAGCCTTGGAAGAATTGGGTTAATATTAGCCCTCAATGGGCGGCTGTTGCACAGGTGATTGAGCAGGCATTAGAAACCACTGATGAAGATCCAATTGAATTGGATTATGTGGGTGTTGATGTCAGTCAAATTATATGGGCTAAATCAGTGCCTTTGCCCAATAATAGTGGGCAAGGGTTTATTATGATCTTTGATGATGTTACTGATTTGGTTCGAGCTCAAAAAGATGCTGCTTGGGGTGAAGTTGCGAAGAGATTGGCTCACGAAATTCGCAACCCATTGACGCCAATTCAGCTATCAGCGGAGCGATTGGCGTGGAAATTAGCTGATAAATTACCATCTGATGATGATCGTGGTATCTTAACGAGATCGACAGATACGATTGTGAAACAAGTTCAAGCATTAAAAGAAATGGTGGAAGCCTTTCGAAATTATGCTCGTAGCCCAAGTTTGAAATTGGTTAAAATTGATTTAAACCAACTTGTTGGAGAAGTTTTAACGTTATATGAAGGATCTGGCTGTCATTTTCAGAATAATTTAAGTAACATATCTTTACCTGTTCATGTAGATACTTCCATGATGCGGCAAGTAATGCATAATATTTTTAAAAATGCAGCAGAAGCTGCTGAAATTGATTCAATGCCTACGGTTACCATTCAGACTGAAATACAAGATGGCTTAGCTTGTTTGACAGTTTGTAATAATGGTAAAGGTTTTTCCCCACATGTTTTGGCACATGCTTTTGAGCCATATGTGACTGATAAGAAAAATGGCACGGGATTAGGGTTAGCGGTAGTTAAGAAAATTGTTGATGAGCACCAAGGTCGAATTGTTTTGAGTAATCATGATTCTGGTGGTGCCCAAGTGCAGATTGCCCTGCCTATAATGGAGACATAATGCGTAGTACAGATATTTTAATTGTAGATGATGAAGTAGGTATTCGTGATTTGCTATCCGAAATTTTACAGGATGAGGGCTATACCGTAGCCTTAGCTGAAAATGCTGAAACAGCAAGACAGTTGCGAAACCAAGTTCGTCCAGCCATGGTTTTATTAGATATTTGGATGCCTGATTGTGATGGGATTACTCTATTGAAAGAGTGGGCTAAAGCAGGGCAGTTGAATATGCCTGTGGTCATGATGAGTGGACATGCAAGTATTGATACCGCAGTTGAGGCTACTAAAATTGGCGCTCTTGATTTCTTGGAAAAACCGATTGCCTTACAAAAACTTCTTACAGCCGTGCAGCGAGCATTAAAATATGGTGAGTTACAGGCAGCGAGTACATTAACCCTAGATAAATTAGGCAAGGGTGAGGTTATTCAGGAGCTTAATAAGCAACTAGAAAAAGCCACTCGCATGAAGTCACCAGTATTATTAACAGGAGAGGTCGGCTCTGCATTTGAGTTAGTCGCTCGTTACTTTCAGAAAAATAATGCACCTTGGGTTGTTCCTTCGAAGCCTGAACAAATTGTTGATGCGCCAATCGAATTGTTACAAAAAGCACAACAAGGTGTTTTGTATCTAGGTGATATTGCTCAATACAGTAAGAAAGTTCAGCAAGGTGTTTTGTTCTTATTGTCAAAACTAGAACGTTATAGTGTAAGACTTGTGTGTGCTTGTAGTCGCCCTTTATCTGAAATGATCACTGCCCCAGAAAATGAGCCCAAGCTGATTAACGAGTTGTCTCAGGTAATTGTCACAATACCTCCTTTGCGAGATCAGGCCGATGATTTGGTTTATTTAAGTAATCAAATTTTGACTGAGTTAATCGAAACACATCAAGTGCCTCCAGTTAAATTTACGACCCAGGCTTTAAGTGCATTAAACCAATATGACTGGCCTGGTAATTTAGAGCAATTTACAAGCGTTATGAAAAGCTTGGCTATGTCAGCAGAGCGCGGTACGGTTGATGCTCCACAGGTAACAGCTTTATTAAATCAATTTCAGCAAAGCGATCAGCCAATGAAGGGCGCAGCGGGGTTGGATTTTGATTTGCCTTTGAGGGAGTTGCGTGAAGAGTTGGAGCGCCGTTATTTTGAATATCATATTACTCAAGAAAACGGAAACATGAGTCGTGTTGCGCAAAGAGTTGGCTTGGAGCGAACGCATCTGTATAGAAAATTAAAGCAATTAGGCGTTCAGTTTTCACGCCGTTAATTCTGATTTTTGGTAAAATAAAGGCTACCTTTTAGGTGGCCTTTATTTGTTGAGTAAATATATGAAGCACAGAAAACATAGTAATCAAGTTCGTATTATTGGTGGAACTCATCGAGGTTCAGTATTGTCCTTTTGTGATGCTGAGGGTTTAAGACCAACGGCGGATAGCGTGAAAGAAAAATTATTTAATTGGTTAGGGCAGGATTTAACTGGCTTAGCAGTATTGGACGTTTTTGCAGGTAGTGGGGCTTTGGGATTTGAGGCTGCATCTAGAAATGCAAGAAAAGTATGTATTAATGAAAAGAATATTAAAGTTTTTAGAGATATAGAAGAAAATAAAAAACGCTTAAAATTTAATAATATTCAGCTGAGTAACCAAGATGCATTTCAGTTTTTGAAGCAAAATACACTCAAATTCGATGTGATTTTCCTTGATCCACCGTTCGCTTTTGTTGACTGGAGCTCGTTTTGGGATTTACTATCTAGTTTAATTACTCTAAATTCTGTGATTTACTTAGAAGCAGGAAGTTTACCAGAAATTCCTGACTGGCTAGAAGTCATAAAGCAAGGAAAGTCAGGGAAAAGTAATTTTGTATTGCTGGAAACTATTCAGGATATGAATGAGTAGAGAAAGTACAAGATTTTGCCAGCATAGCGTATAATTCTGGCTGAACATAATTAATAACTACTTTAGAAAAGGTAAGAGACTCATGTCACTGTTTATTACTGATGAGTGCATTAACTGCGATGTATGTGAGCCTGAGTGCCCTAATGATGCAATTTATCAGGGTGATGAAATTTATGAAATTAACCCTGAATTATGTACGCAATGTATCGGTCATTATGATGAGCCACAATGTCAACAAGTTTGTCCTGTTGATTGTATCTTGATCGATGAAGAGCGACCAGAGAGTGAGTCTGAGCTTCAAGCAAAATACGAGCGTATTATTGCTAATAAGTAATGATGTAATTTAATTGGATTGCATAATCGAATATAAAATAAATTTCTTTTTAAAACATCAATTTGTTTTTAAATTGTAATTTTTTTTAGATTGAAGCTTGACGAGATTAGGGATATTTCGTATTATGTCCGCTCTCTTAACGGAGGGATTCCCGAGCGGCCAAAGGGGGCAGACTGTAAATCTGCTGCGTGAGCTTCGAAGGTTCGAATCCTTCTCCCTCCACCACAGAATACTTATATTTGGGCGGTATTGAAGAGGACAGGTTAAGCGGGTGTAGCTCAATGGTAGAGCAGAAGCCTTCCAAGCTTAAAGTGAGGGTTCGATTCCCTTCACCCGCTCCAAGCATCAAAGCGCCCATGTAGCTCAGGGGTAGAGCACTCCCTTGGTAAGGGAGAGGTCGGCAGTTCAATTCTGCCCATGGGCACCATTTATATATTGTTTAAACTTATATTTGTTGAGCTTAGGAAATTGCCATGGCTAAAGAAAAGTTCGAGCGTAGTAAACCGCACGTAAACGTTGGCACCATTGGTCACGTTGACCATGGTAAAACCACTTTGACTGCTGCATTGTGCACAGTATTGTCTAAACATTTTGGTGGTGCTGCTCAAGCATACGATCAAATTGATAATGCACCAGAAGAAAAAGCACGTGGTATTACTATTAATACTTCACACGTTGAGTATGAAACTGAT
>JASLFS010000082.1 GCA_030150505.1 Vitreoscilla sp.
GGTATTATGCTTATATTCGGTTCGAATTCCCCACGCTCTGCCAAGTTGGTACTTTTGATTTTGGAGTTAATATTGGAGTTAATATTAGTGCTAACTCCAAATAATCAATTTAATATCAATACTTTGTTTTTTAATTCGAATCCCTTCCTCTCCGCCAATGCGCCATTTGATGGCGTTTTTTTTATGGCTATTTGAATTTTAAAAGTCATTAAAAATCAAATATTTACTATAATTTAAGATTGTTTTGAATTTGCCTTAATTCGGTTGCTATAACATATTTTAAAGGTAATCTATATGGTCAGATTAGTTAATTATGAATTGTTACCATAAAAAATGCCTAAAGTTATTGTCCCTCTAACGTTTCCTAAGATAAAGGCAGTAAAGCCTAAAGAAAAAGTCTCTAAGCTAAATGATGGTGACGGACTGCACTATAGGTTTATCTAAAGGCTTATCTAAAGGTTTATCTAATTTACTTATTGTGGTTGGTTAATAATACGGATGGTTTTTTGTAAAGGTGATTTACGATCTTCAGTAATATAAATATTAACCATTATTTCGTTATTATTGTTTTTGATATTATCTTTAAATAATAAATTGCTATTCTTAATACTTACAAATTCATTGAATTCTGTACCAATATAGCGCTGACATCCACCAGGAGATGAGCCTGTTGCCTTGGTAATAAGGCCCTTAATAAAATAAGTGTTATGTGATTGCTTGGATGAACTAGATACTTCTACTGTAACATCACAGGAGCTGAAATAAGATGAATAAGACATTTGTGAGGTTAGCATCAGTAATAATGTAATTAATATTTTATTCATATGATCATCATTTAATACCTATAATATAAATTATAATAGCATATTATAAATACAAACTCTCGCAATGCTCTTTATGCCGAGGCTCAGCGCTATCTACTCACGACACTTAAGTGTTTCTACCTTCTTTCTGTTATTGGTGTTTAAATAGAATTTTTTCGTGCCGCTGTCGAATAGAGCATCATTAATATTACTTCAATGAAAAAAGCTCCTATAATAGGGCTGTTTATTTATGATAATGAAATGATTATGAAAAACCTACTTTTGTCTGCTTGTTTTAGTTTGTTATTGGCTACACCATCGCTGTCATTTGCTCAAAATGCTTCGGAGGAAAGTGTTAGGCAGTTTCTTATTGCAAGTGGTGCTATTGAAGCAGGTATGCAGCCAATTAATGAGATGCTAAAAGACTATAGGAAAATGAAGCTCTCTAAAGCTAAAATGGCTGCGTTAGAGAACGAGTTTAGCGCTGATAAACTGATAGAAGTATTATCTCCTACCTACCAAAAGCATTTTACTGAACAAGAAATGCAAGAATTTATTCAGTTCTATCAAAGTCCCGCAGGGCGAAAGCTTAAAGGTAAGCAAGATGTGATTATGCATGATGCAAAAATTGCTGGTGAAGAGTGGGCTCATGAAATTGTATTAAGGCTTGAAAAAATTCTACTGTAATAACCTTATTGTTTTGGCCGCTTGCTGATTCGGGTATATAACCAATAAAAAAGCTAGGGCAGAAGCGCTTAGCCAGTAACGTAATCGTAATTTAATTTTCAGGTTGTTTTATGTTTTGTTTATATACTGTTATTATTTAATTTTCGAACTTTATAAATTTAATAAGCCATCGATATGACTATTTTTAAAAATCTAACAGGTGTTTTATTAACTGCTATTTTACTTGCTGGTTGCGCTAATAGCCTAAGAACAGTAAAGGTAATGAGTGAAGACCAGTCAGCTGCAACAGTTAATATTGGTTATATTCATAAGGTGCCAAAGCATCGCCCAAACAAACCAGTAGATATGGTTGATAAAACCAACAGCATTGCAGCACAGTATTGCCAAAAAAAGGGTTATAAAGAGGCGGAGCGATTAGGCAATTCTAATGAGAATTGTATTGGTCATGGTGGTAGTGTTATTCGGTGGTGTAACAAATACGAGGTTACGTTTAAATACCAATGCATTTAAACGTGCATTAGGTACTTATAAGTCATAAAAAAGCCACTTTATTTGGTGGTTACTTCTATTTGCTTATTTTTTCGATCGGTCACACTTTTATTTATTTGGTATGTGTATATGATGTGATTGAATTTCTATGTTCAATCAATCATATTCGTTTACAGCAATGATTTTAAAGGTAATCTATATGGGAAGATTACCTTTAAATTGACTAAGGTTATTTTTCCCATTAAGTTTTCCAAAACTAAAGCAGTTAAACCAATAGAGAAGCTATATAAACTATTTGATGGTAGTGGCTCGGTGTTTTTAACTGCGAGTAACAAAGCTACTTAAATCTTGTTTTGGTAATTTCTTTATTTTATAATCAATTCATCAAAAAAGAAGGACGACCTTCTTACCTAAGCTGACCATTGTCAGCACCAAGGTTATTTTGGGGACGACCCACTGTTTTACTGTAAGGGTGGTTACCATGGCTTGGATTTTATTATTACTAGCTGGTTTATTCGAAGTGGTTTGGGCATATTCTATGAAAATGTCTGTTGGCTTTAGCAAATTAGTACCCAGTATTGTTACCATTATCTTTATGTTGTTAAGCTTTTCTCTATTATCCATATCCATGAAGTCGTTGCCTCTTGGTACGGCTTATACTATTTGGACTGGCATCGGTGCTATCGGTACCTTTATTGTTGGTATTTTTTTTCTAAGCGAAAACATGAATATGATGCGCATCATTGCTGCTATATTGATTGTTAGTGGTTTGGTAATAATGAAGTTGTCTTCTGATTAGATGACTAGCAAACAATACCAAAGCAGTTTTGCATAGTCAGCATTCTGCCAGTGAGTTTTAGCTCAATACCATAATACATAAGGCACTCCTTAAGAGAGTGCCTTTTTTGTATCTGGATGTATCTATATTTATGTTGGCTTTTGGCCTGCATTAGGCTCTGCAAGCACTAGCAAGTTATGCGTGATAACTGGATGAGAGTTCATTCTAGAGATAAGCGAGTAATAATGAATTAAATGTAAGTACTATTACTATATAAATAGAGAAAAAAACAGCCATTGAAAGCAGGTAGGCTTTGAAGTAATTTGCTTTACTTTTTTTGGCATTAGAACCAAATGCCCAAACAAAAGGCATGACTAAGTTTACGACTGGAATACATAAAATTAGAAATGTAATTAACCATTCTTTTACGGTAATAATATTAGCATCTTGTACTAAGGTATCAGTTTCTTTTGGAGTTTGATAATTGTTAATCATATTAATTCCTTTGTCATAATTGGTGGTATAATATTACATGAGAATTATTATGTTTTACAAATTATAATTGATTTTAAAGTCACTAAATTAGTGATTTTTTTATGGGTTGAAATAATAATATAAGAATCAATATTTGAATTGTGGCTAAATGCAGACGGAATTCGGAGCACCAAATAATCAGTCATGAAAAATACTACTCAAAAATATAGCTTATTAAAGTAGATTTAGTTTAACGCTTGGGTAGTAAAAAACGCCATCAGCTCTATGCTTTGGCGTTTAATCTTGTCATATTACAATTTACGGAGGAATTGATCCTCTTTTCTATTTAATTGATCTTGTTGCCTATTTAGATTGTCCATTTGGGTATCAATTTGATTTAAATAATTTCTAATATTCATTATTGATATGTACAAGACAATTGTATGAGTTTGATTGTAGAAACATATGAAAGCTAGGGCTGATTTTTTGGTCGCATTGGTTTTGTTTTGTATAAATATCAGATAACAAGTGCAAATAGTGATTAATCCAGCTTTGGTTGTTTTTAAATTGATTGTATTCTTTTAGCTGTAATTTTAGTTTCTGTAGTTCATTCATTGAAATATTCAAAAGCTCGTGATTTATAGGCATTAATATAATAATGTCATTG
>JASLFS010000085.1 GCA_030150505.1 Vitreoscilla sp.
TTACTTAATTAAAACATTAGGGCTTTCACAGTATGGAGTTATAACGATAGCTTTATCTTTGAGTATGTATTTTCAGGCTGTTACAGGGTATGGGTTTAACTTATCTGCAACTAGAGAAGTAGCTCTACATCGACATAGCAAACGGCAACTAAGTCTTATATATAGCAATGTTATGTGGAGTAAAGCATTATTACTATTAATATCTATACTAATAATTGTTCCTTTAGTATTTATTGTTCCGCAGTTTAGCGAACATAAATCTGTGTATCTTCTTATGCTTTTATATTTATCTGGGGATACCTTTTTTCCTGAATGGTTCTTTAGAGGTGTAGAACAGATGTTCTATATCACAATCTTAGACCTACTTATCAAAGGTTCATTTACAATTTTTGTTTTTATTTTAATTCATAATCCAGGAGATTATTGGCTCTATCCTCTTATTTATGGTGTTGGATTTATTGTTGTTTCATTTGTTGCTCATTGCTTAATTTTTACACAATTTAAACTTAAATTATTTTACCCTAAAAGTACGAATATTTGGAGTACGCTGAAGAATGGATTTCCATTATTTATAAATCAATTTTTCCCTAATTTATACAATAATACAACAGGTTTTTTGGTGGGCATTATAGTTGGAGATTATGCTGCTGGGATCTTTGGTGCTGTTAGGCAATTAACTAATTTATTATCTGTTTTTAACTCAGTGGTTACCATTATTACATACCCTTATTTAAGTAGAAATAAAGAAGCATTTAGTGTATACCGGAAATATTATCTTTTACTCTATACAATATTAAGTATTTTATTTTTGCTAGTATTTAAATATCTATTGATCTTTATCGGAGTAGAAGACCCATCTGCTTGTGCTGTTGGTATATTATTTATCATAGGTTTATATGGAGTTGCTCTTTATAGTGTCTATACTACAAACTATTTATTGATTCATAAGCAAGATACACAAGTTATGAAAATAACTATGATTACATCATTTATTGGTTTTTTAGGCGCTTTCATATTTATTTTAATAGGAGGTATAGTTGGGGGAGGGGTTAATGTTGCATTAAGTCAATTATTAATGGCAATTTTATCTTATAAGACTTATAAAAAGTACAAGGATAAATTTAAATTATGTATTTAGTTTTTTTTGTAAGTTATGCATTATTACTTATCATTTTTCTCTTTAAAAAAAGAGAATTTGATTTTATTTCTCTTTATATTCTTACTTTATATATTTATAATTCTATAACTCTTTTCGGAGTTACCTATGACCCCTATACAGCTAGCTATATTAGCTTAGATCCAAGGTTATATCTATCATCTTCTATACCATTTTTAGTCGCAATACCTTTTGTATTGTATAAGAATGAAAGTGAACGAACTATTTCATATTCTCGATTTTTAGTAAAAAATAATTTTTTGAGTGTTGGTAATATTTTTACAGGCCTCCTTTTTGTTGGGACATGTATTGGTGTTGCTTATGTATTTCCGAAAATGTACGGTGGTACTAGTAAGGTTGAAATTATGGGAGCTACAACTCAATGGGAGGATGTGTTTACGCAGATATTTCCTGTGGCTGGTGCCTTTATATCTCTCATAAATCGTAATAGAATTATATTTATTACATTTGTGGGTATTTTATTGTGCGTCTTTTTATTGGGGAAAAGAAGCCCCTTAGTTTTTGCCTTTTTAGGGTGTGTTTTGATTGTTAAACAAGGGAGAGATTTTAGACCTATAACTAAATATAAACTGATTTTTTTTGGTCTTTTAATGTTGCTGTTGGTTAGTTTAGGGAAAACATTTTATAGTTTTTTATTACACTATGGTTTTAGTGGGATAAGTCTATGGTTTGATGGTCTGTCTTGGGATTATATTTTTTCAGGCCTTGAAGGGAGTAGTGCTTCAACGATATTGAATGCTGTAATTAAAAATGATTTTAGTATTGAAGGGCAATATATATTGAAATCTTTACTTGCAATTAATCCATTGCCTCTTTCTTATTTTGAGTTTTCTTCAGATTATTTCAATCAAGTTTTTCAAAGCACTTTGTTCCCAGGGATTAATTATGGAATGGCGTATAATCCATGGGCTGAAGCATATAGTTGGCTTGGGAATATAGGAATAAGTATTTATTCTTTTATTTTTTTATTTTTACTTAGGTTTTTATGGAAAGCTTATAAATCTTCTAGTAGAGAATTTGGTGTTATTTTCCTTTTTTTAGGTATTATTACAGCTTTTTGGTTGCATCGTAATTCACTAGCCTCAATTCTAGCTTATAACAGGAATGCTTTATATCCGTTATTAACAATTTATTTGCTTTACTGGTGTTTAAAGCATGTGTTGCCACTTAAGAGTAAAGAATCATGAAAAAATGTCTTCATATTATCACAGCTCTCAACAATGGCGGTGCAGAAGCAGTTCTCTATCGCCTTTGTAAGAATGATTTAACAAGTAATAAACATATCGTAATTTCCATGATGGATGACGGTAAGTATGGCCCTCTTTTAAGAAAGCTAGGTATCGATGTATATACGTTAAATATGAATGAGGGGAAAATATCACTCTCAGGCTTAATAAAACTTTACCGTTTAATAAAAAAAATAGCTCCAGACATTGTACAAACGTGGATGTACCATGCAGACTTAATAGGAGGTAGTATTTCCCGATTAGCAGGGGTGAAATCTGTTTTTTGGGGTATTCATCACAGTTCCTTAGAAAAAAAATACAATAAACGATCTACTATTTTTATAGCGAAGATAAATGCTTTTTTGAGTTATATTATTCCAGAAAAGATAGTTTGTTGCGCTGATAATTCAATGATAGAACACAGAAAGATAGGATATAATAAAAGCAAGTTAGTCGTTATTAAGAACGGTTATGAATTAGATAATTTTAAACTCATTAATGGAATCCAAGCTCAATTCAAGGAAAAGCTAAAAACTGATTCAAAAATAATTTTTGGGATGATCAGTAGATATCATCCATTAAAAGATCACAGTAATCTTTTACAAGCCCTAAATATTGTTAAAAGACAATTTCCTGATTTTATTTGTCTATTAGTTGGTAATGGATTAACTGATAACAATGAAGAATTATTGGAGAAAATTCAACAATTGGACTTATCAAATCACCTACTATTACTTGGACAACGTAATGATATTCCAGAAATAATGAATGCATTAGATTTACATCTATTAAGCTCTATGAGTGAAGGTTTCCCAAATGTTCTAGCAGAAGCTATGGCATGCTGTACACCGTGTATAACTACAGATGTAGGAGATGCCGCAGTTATTGTGGGTAATACT